>JAITHM010000071.1 GCA_031279965.1 Spirochaetaceae bacterium | reverse complement strand
GGATCGCCAGCATGTACAATTTTAATTCGTGTTACAAGATCGTTTCTTGATGTCTTGTTATTTAATCCAATTGTAACATTCGAAGCCGGCATGTTAAAATGGAATGCCCATGCGGTCTTTAACCCAAGCTTGTTGAGCATGTACCGTTCAGTAAGCAGGCCGTCTGAACTTACCAAAATGGAAGTTGAAGTTTGCGACGTGTCTGCCGGAAGAATTGTTGGCAACGATTCTTCCGTACTCCATATCTTTATATTTTCGCCTTCGGATGCCGTTTTTTTATCAGCAAATATAACCCCAACTGCATTTTCATCAATAGCAATAGTAAAACCGGAACCGTTATCTATTCCAAAACCTGTAGCCATGCATGCATTAAACACACTTGCACAAAGAAGTGTAATAAGCACACCCAAAATATTCTTTTTCATTTCTTTACCTCTATTAACATTGTAAAAGTCTAATTTCTAACAACATAGCGTTGTAGAAGTAAAGTAAATAAAAATAATAATTTTTGACACCAAGCTGACTGCATGATATATTTGCTTATATCATGCAGCTTGCTTTAAATTACACATAAAATTTAAAATAAAAACGCCGCAACAGGTATGTTGCGGCGCTCTCTAAGCTTAAAACTCTAAAGACGATTTTTTAATGATGTGTATTAGTTCATTAACAATAAAGGATTTATCGTAACGCCGTTTTTGTACACGGTAAAATGGAGGTGTGAACCGGTGCTTTGGCCGGTATTGCCCACATAACCGATGACCTCGCCAGTTTTAACATACGCACCGCTGCGTGTGCGTATTGCACTCATGTGCCCATAAAGTGTCCGGTAGTTTGAATGATGCGCAATCACCACATGATAACCAAACACATCATTATAGCCTGCCGTGGAAATACGCCCTGACATAGCGGCACGGATTGGAACGCCTGTTACAGCGCTTACATCAATACCTGTATGAAACATACGGCTGCCGCTTACCGGGCTGATGCGATACCCATACCGTGATGTAATTCTTCCCCGCACAGGCCATACAAAAAGATCGCCGTTAATTTCTTGAAGCTGCATAAAATTAAGCTTGGCACCCGGTACAAAGAGCCTGGTGCCGTTATTTACTTTATCACTAAACAGCTCGTTTGCGGTAATTATTGAATTTTGTTCGACAGTATATTTTTCTGCTATTGCCGCAATCGTTTCACCGCTGGCAACAGTGTGCATTATGCCGTCTTGATTGGGAATTCGTAATATTTCGTTGGGATAAATTGCCCGGCTGTTTCGTATGTTGTTTATTGAAACAAGAGTTCCCTGGTTTAAACCAAAATTTTCGGCAATAACACCAATCATATCACCTTTTTGAATAGTATACGCTGAATACAGCAACGGCTGTGTTGCAAGGTATTCTTCCGGCACAGGAACCATCATTCCGGCTTCGGAAGCTTCGTTATCTACATTGATTTCTTCAAGCTCTGATTCAGTATATGCCATACCACCAATACCCCCCCCCTCAAAGTGGGGGGCAAAGCGTGTATGCAGTGCAGCAGCAAGCATATTAAACGGCGTATATGGGAAATAAGCTATTATGAAAAGGACCAGTGCCAATCTTAATATACTATCTTTATGCACTATTAAAACTTTTTTAATATTCAACATTGCGACCTCCGTGTCAAGTGCCTTATTAGGTTTCTACGACCATTCCTTCCTTACTGATAATTATTTCCACGCCTTTTGAGGACTTACTGGCTGTTTCACATGTTTTTTCAAGCTCAGTAAGCGATTCATCATTTCGTGCAGGATCATGATGAAAAAGCACCAGTTTTTTTACATTTACTTTCTCTGCAATAGCAATAGCATGTTTATAGGTTGAATGCCCCCAATGATGCCTGTTGCTTGTGTATTCTTCATCAGTATACTGAGTATCATAAATTAGTATATCTGCCTTTTCATAAAAATCCAGAAGCCTTTGATTTTCGATAGGTGTCGTTTCTGCTCCAGCACGAAGCGCATCTTCGATAAAAAAATCATCAACCGGACCTTCTTCAAAAATATTCCAGTATATTTCAGTATCAAATGATGTTACAATTGATTTGCCTTTATACTCAAAACGGTATCCCAAACAAATTACAGGATGATTAAGCAGTGTTGTACTAACAGTAAGACCGCCGCCTAAATCAAGACGTGTTACTCCAAGATCAATAAATTGCAGTGATGCGGAAAGTTCATTCAGGCGTACCGGCCAATACATATACGACATGTGAGTGCTCAGTACATCCTCTATCGACTTGTTGCCCGGCATACGCGGCCCATAAATGCGCAGTTTTGTTGAATCAAGAAACAGCGGCCCAAACATGGGAAATCCAGCAAGATGATCATGATGAGTATGCGAAAAAAATATATCACTGTTGACTGGCGCACTGCCTGAATCGCGCGAAAGCAAATAATTCCCCAACGCGGCAATGCCTGTCCCCATATCTATAATGATAAGACGATCATCAGCGCGTATTTCAAGGCATGTTGTGTTGCCGCCAAATTTAAGCGTTGAGCTTCCCGGACAGGCTATTGAACCACGAACACCCCAAAAGCGCACATAAAACATGATTAATTCTCCACCTTTATGTAGGCATCACATTTTTTTATTTCGCTTACGAGCATTTGTTTGTGTTTCTCAAGAAATTCCGGAGATACTGAAAGCCGCTGCCAAACCTCTTTGCCAAGCGTTGCTTTACTCCCCGTTTTTTGCTGCGCACTCAACGAGGAATTGACAAAATAATCTGCAAGGGCGGCCGTGCAAACTAAATCAGCATTTGTGCCCTTAGATTTCGCCACATCATGATGATGCAGGATAACATCTAACAGTCCTTCATAAAGCCCCGCCGTTTTTGCTACAAGACCGCCAAGTTCACTGTGGCTTGTTCCTTCAACCTGAAAATATTTCCCCAAATCGTGGACAAGTCCCGCTGCATAATAAAGTTCAAACTGTGCAGGGTCTATGCCGCGTTCTTTTGCAATAAAGCGGGCTGTAATGCCTGTTGCAACTGCATGCCGCCAAAAACAACTTTGATACTCCAGTGTTTTTTTATTAATTGATTTAGCGGCAAGCGCGTCTTTTGTCTTTTCCGCAAAGGGCATAATATGGTTTTTAACCGTATTGACATTCAGCATAATCATAATTTTTGCAATGCTGTTATAAATGGTGTTAAGTTTGGGATAATAGATGGTAAAAAGCGCCTGGGTCTGACAAAAAAGCAGCGGGTCAACACAAATAAGTTTATAAAGATGCCGCGCATCAACAAAGCGAGAATTACAAATATTCATAATACCATTTGCTGTTTGCGGCAACGCAGGCATTACACGAGTAAAATTGATTATTTGCTGTTCAATTGCGCGGTCTATACTCATTCAAGCATCCTGAGCGGCCGCGCTGAGACTTCTCCGCTGAACTCTCCCGGGAACGTTGGTCCGGAATCATCGTAAGCGGCAACCGCAAAATAATATAACACCCCGTTTTTGAGATTGTCAAGGCGGATGCGGGTTACTTTGCCCACATCAAGAGGTGATGCTCCAAGCGCTGCATCTTCGCAGAAATATTCGCCCTGCCGTGTCCCGTAATAGACAAGGTATCCACGGACTTCTTCGCCCGCCGTTTCCCGCCAGGCAAGATCGACAAAACCATCCCGCGCTGTTGCATGCAACCGAACCGGAGCTTGAGGAGCGGGTTTGGGAAGGTACTCTAGTGTAAGATTTTCAAGGTACGGCGCCGTTTCTAAATCGCCTGACGGATAGAAATCCGTGCGAATTTGTGCATAACGTCCCGATTGAAGGTCAACCGGCATACCGCTTTTAAAAGGCTGATACACGGCCTGTTCAAGAGCGGTGGGGGAATTGGCAGTGCGGATAAAAAACTGCAGCGCTGCACCCCCGTCAAAGACAAAATTCCCGCCCCGCTGATACGTGTTGCGCATAGAATTGCCTGAAAGCTTTATTATCCCACCTGAAACATCAATCTTGCGAACTTTGCATCCCCGCGCTCCCATGTCAAGCGGTGCTGTTTCAAACATACCGTGCTTGCCGGTATAACGGTGCGGTGTCTCGGCGCGCGAAAATGCACCGGAAATAATGATCTCGTCAAGGATGCCATTAAACTGCCGTCCGGCGGCAAAACGTCCCCGCTCACCGGCAACAGGAGTCCAAACTTCACTTCCTTCGGTGCCTGTCGTTGTTGCGTAACTAATCGCTTCAATCGTGCCGTTTACTATATATTCCACCATACCTGTTCCCGCGTCAAAGCGAATAAGATGATGACTCCAGCGCCGTGGAGTAAGGGCCGTGCGGGAAGTGAGCGTCAAATTTTTGCTTGCCGAACCATCAGGCGCCGTAAAGAAATTTTCGAATGTCCAGTGCACCCGGTTTTTCGCGGCAATCGCCTGAATAGATTGAAGATGATTTGCAAGCTGACTGCCGGAAGCACGCCGCTGAGTGGCCGTCCAGTCAAAAATTTCTTCGCCGGATTCCATATTTGCCGGGTACAAAAAGAATTCTATGCTAAAATCACCAATATTTCGGCCAGGTGCAAAGAGCGCTGCCGGACTTTTGGGCGTTATGACAAGAGGTTCCGCGACGCCCGCGTGATAAGCGACAGTCTGTATATTGGAAAAAAGCGCCGCACCACCGCCGCGCCGCGCCAATTGTTTGTCCGCCGCCTGGATCTGTCCCCCAGTACGAACCGTATAGTTGCCTGCATTATCATGAAACCGTGCAGAATTTCCCTCATCAAATGAAAGATAGAGATCTGTCGTCTCTTCCGCACGTCCCTGCGAAGCAAGCGTGAGCACCGGCTCAGGACGCACCCCATTCAATTCGGCAAGCTCCCGTTTAACAGAAGCATGCCGCCACGAAGCGCTCCCTCCAGCGCTTAATGTTTTTTCGCCGAGGGCAAAGAGCGCGCCAGGAAGCGCGGCGATAATTAACAAAACGGCTAAGTTTTTCATTTTTCTTAATTGTCGGCTTTTTTTGCATAAATAATTAGGGAAATTTTTTTCTGCTCAAAAAAGCAGATCGGGGCCGTCCTCATCAAAAAATCCAATGAACTACCGCAGGGCAAGCCCTGCGGTATCAGCCCCTTTCTGCTTTGATATATTTTTTGTTGTAACAGAAAGGGGCTGTCGTTGGATAGGAAATTTTTTTAGTGTATCTGCTTTAATACCAATCTTTCAAATATTTTTGAATTTTGAACCGCGGCAGAGCCGTGGGGTATTAAACCAGATACAACCAATAAAAAACACTTAAGTATTGGTAAAATTTGTCGAAAATAACAAGGGAAACTAAATTAAAGATGAATACATATTACCGGCATCAAGCCTCTCAGAACCGGCACGGATCGGGAGCACGAACAACACTAACAAAAATGGATACAAGTCCACGCGCAGTAAATTGTGTGTGTGCGGCGTTTCTTTTCTTTTTTGCACTAATTATTTCATTTTCGCTCTCTTCATCGCTTTTTGGCGTGCCGTTGAGAACCAGTCCTGTTGGAGATTTCTTTGCCGATTCCTATGGAGTTCTATCATTTATTATTCCCGCGTATCTTGGTTTTGCTTCATTTATTCTTCTGGATAAAAATTTTCGCCCGCGCCTTATTGTGATGCTTAACGGCATTATTTTTCCTTTCCTTACGCTGGCAATCGGTTTTTCGTTTCTTCGTGATTTTGGCAACTACACTGCGCGCTTTTTTTTTCTTGCGGCAATCGGCAGGAATGGGTTTAGTCTTATTGTCGTAACACTTACGATGCTGGAATGTTTTGTCATCTATACGCTGGCAGGTCTTTTTTTCCCTGAAACCCCTCGCCGCCGCCGCGAACCGTCCCGGCCAGAAACTCAATCAACTGCCGCACAGAACAACGAAGTTACGCTTCTTCGTATTCCACACAAAATCGCGCCGGAAACACTCAAAGAAGTGCGTGTTGAAATGATAACGCCTGTTGAACCCTCAATTGCTGATGTAAAACAGGCGTATACAACAGCCTTTGAACGACTGGATACCCTTAACTCCAAGCTTGAACACTTAAGCACCGATATGGAAAGTATTGATGCTCAATGCACAACACTTGACTCAAAGATTGAGACACTTCAAGAAGGATTTAAAGAAGTTGAAAACGCACAACACCGGGAAGTCCCCTCCCCTCTTCAAGAGCGGCAGGTACGCCGCGATGAATCCGTGCGTCAAGGCAATGCGGCGGAAGCGGAATTCGAAGAGCTTGAACAAGATTATATTGACGAACCGTTTTTTTCCAAAGAAGGCAGCGTGGATATGCCTGATGAGAAGCTTCGTGATACCCGTATGGATATTTATAGTTTAAGTGATGATATTGAAGAAGTTATCGAAGCGGCAGAGGAAGAAGCGCGGCGTAAAACAGAAGATGTACTGCATACTGCGTATCACGAGAATATACCGCAAAAAAAAAAGCTGACCGGGCCGGGAGATTACCGCGTGCCGGTCGAGGGAATACTTGACGAGGCATCCACCGCGCATTACTGGATTATTGATGACACCACGAAAAATGCAGCGCGTATTCTTACCGAAACACTCCGTGAATTCAACATTGAAGCTGAAGTAACCGGCATTCGAAAGGGGCCTGTTATCACATCATTTGAAATCCTTCCTTCGCCGGGCGTTAAACTTTCAAAAATTGTTAACCTGCAAGATAATATTGCATTGCGTCTTGCCGCCGCGTCGGTGCGTATCGTTGCGCCAATCCCTGGCAAACATGCTGTCGGCATCGAGATTCCCAATAAAGAACGGAGTATTGTGTCATTCCGTGAAATTATCGAAAGTGAACTTCAAAAATCGAAGGAAACGGCACGAAAGGCAGCAATTCCTGTCGTGTTGGGTAAAGACAGCACAGGCGAGGCAGTAACTGTTGATCTTGCGACAATGCCGCACCTTTTGATTGCAGGCTCTACCGGATCGGGCAAATCGGTATGTGTAAACGCAATGATACTTTCCATACTCTACCAATGCCCGCCGACAAACTGCAAGCTAATTTTAATCGACCCGAAAATCGTGGAGTTAAAACTCTACAATGATATACCGCATCTGCTTACGCCGGTTATTACCGAACCCAAACGGGCATTCCAGGCGCTTCAATACTGCATTTACGAAATGGAACGCCGCTATGCCTGCCTTGACAGCCTTGGTGTTCGTGACATCAAGACCTATAACAAGCGTATCAAAGAGCGGAGAATCGCCGCCGAACACATGCCCTATATCGTGGTTGTGATAGATGAATTCGCCGATCTTATGGCAACGACGGGCAAAGAGCTTGAATCGACTGTCGCCCGCCTTGCCGCAATGAGCCGGGCTGTCGGCATTCATCTGGTACTTGCAACACAGCGCCCATCGATTGATGTTATTACCGGGCTTATTAAATCGAATATTCCAAGCCGCATCGCGTTCATGGTTGCCAGCATGATGGATTCGCGTATCATAATCGACACACCTGGTGCAGAAAAACTGCTTGGCAAAGGTGATATGCTTTATTCAGGCATTGTCGATCCTTTTCCACTGCGGATGCAGGGAGCCTTTGTTTCGGAAGACGAAGTTGAACGTGTTGTTGACTACGTACGCAGTCTTGGAGAGCCAGATTATATTGATGAAGAAATGTTTATGGATGATACAGATGATGCTGGCGCTGTTTCAGAATATCCAGAAGGCTGCGACCCGCTCTACGAAAAGGCGATGGAAATAGTTGTACAACAGGGTAAAGCCAGCGCAAGTTATATTCAGCGCCGTCTTAAAATTGGCTACAACCGCGCGGCCCGTCTTGTAGAAGAGATGGAACAGCGCGGCGTTGTTGGCCCGGCCCAAGGTTCCCGCCCCCGTGAACTTCTCCGCGCCGTGTGATTTGAGGTCTGTCCATCAGGGCCTTGTCAAACGTGCGCACTTCTTTCTATACTAACGCAGTACGAAACACCAGAGAGGATTCACAAAAATGATTCAAGTTTCTCATCTTTCAAAGAACTATGGAAGTTTTAAGGCAGTAAAGGATGTGTCATTTACTGTCGAACGGGATAAGATTATCGGCCTTTTAGGTCCAAATGGCGCTGGAAAGACAACTGTAATGAAGATTCTTACCGGCTACCACTTCCCCAGTGACGGAACGGCGGAAATTGCCGGCATCAATGTTGCCCGCGATCCCGTCGCCTGCAAAAAACAAATTGGGTATTTACCAGAAAGTGTTCCCCTTTATGGCGATTTAACGGTTAATGAATACCTTTCATTCATTGCCGAAGCACGCCTTATTCCTAAACCAGAACAGGGGGCGAAAATCGCTTCGGCGATTGAATTGTGCGGCCTTGGTTCAAAACAGGGCGCACGCATTGAAACACTTTCAAAAGGCTACAAACAACGAACTGGTCTTGCCCAAGCTATTATCCACGATCCGCCTATTCTTATCCTTGACGAGCCGACAACTGGCCTAGACCCCAATCAAATTATCGAGATTCGCAGTTTGATTAAAAATTTAGGGAAGCGCAAAACGGTGATTCTTTCAACACATATTTTGCAGGAAGTTGAAGCTGTCTGTGATCAGGTGTTGATCTTGAATGATGGCCGCATAGCCGCGCAAGGGACGCCTGATTCAATTGCACGAACGATGCGCGGCGGTGAAACATGGAGTCTTATCCTAAAAGGAAGTACGGCGGCAGCAGTTAAAGAACAGCTTGAACGTTTTGCACGGGACAAGTCGCTTGTTCTGGGGGATTCGACGGTCGAAGATGCGGAAGAAGGTCGTATTTTGGCGAATTTCTTTATCGAGAGCGATGGCGGTCAGACAGACAGCGCCGAATCAATTTTTGATTGGGCTGTGGCAAACGGATTCAAAATACTTGCCATGCAGCAGAAAAAACTTAGCCTTGAAGATATTTTTGTCCGGCTTACCAATGAAAGCGCGGCAAAGGAGACATTATAATGAACGCAGCAACTATTCTCAATCTTAAACAACAAGCGGCGACAACTCTCGCATTGATTCGCAAAGAATTGTACTCTTACAGCATTTCACCGGCGTTTTTTGGCATTGCGTTGTTTTTCCTGATTTTTACAGCAACGTGGCTTTTTCAGTTTCAAAACTTTCTCCAGCGGGGAGAAGCATCGCTGAGAGCCTATTTTTCCGCATTCCCGATTGCCTTTATTCTGGTAATTCCAGCAATTACGATGCGAAGCTGGGCTGAAGAACGCAAGACAGGCAACAGCGAACTTCTGCTTACACTTCCTTTTAGTGAATGGAGCCTTGTGCTGGGTAAATTTTTTGCGGCGCTTGCCGTTGTTGGCTTGCTGTTTTTGCTTACCCTGCCGGTGCCTTTTTCACTTTCTTTGCTGGGACGTTTTGATGCCGGCATGATTGTCGCGGAATACGCCGGTGCGCTGCTCCTTGCCGGAGCGGTTATTTCACTGGGCTTATTGCTTTCGGCGCTTTCAAAAAATCAAGTTGCTGCGTTTCTGGGCAGCGCAGTAGTTTTGGTTTTTATTATGTTGATAAGCCAAATTCCCTGGACAACGACATTCCCCTATTGGCTTGATATAGTAATACGGACTGTTGCTCTTGCCGCTCATTTTGAAACATTTTCCAAAGGACTACTCGACACCCGTGATGCGGCCTATTTTCTGGTAACAACTGTGTTGTTTCTTTTTCTAAATGTTAAAGTGCTTGTTTTCAGGAAGTGGAGCTAGGAAATGAATCAGGAGATGAATATGGATAAGAAGCAGACAATTGTTATAACAACGCTTTCGCTTATCATACTAGTATTAATACTGCTTATAAGCGGCCGCATTTGGACACGTATTGATTTAACCGAAAATAAATCATGGACGATTTCGCCCGTGTCAAAGCAGCTTGCCGACGAAATGACGGATGAAGTACGCATCACTTATTTTGTTACCGATAAGCTTAAACAGCTTTATGGATTCCCCGGCGAAATAAAAGACCTTATAACCGAGTATGTATCTTTTTCGCAGGGAAAAATCAGCTATGCTGAACGCGATCCAGCTAAATTCGGGCTTGTAGAAAAAATGGAAGAGCTTGGAATACCCGCACAGGAATTGCAAGTAATTGAAAAAGATCAAGCGTCGTTTTCGAATTTCTATACCGGTATTCTTATCGAATATCAAGATAAACAAGAAGTGCTTCCCTTTGTATACCGGCTTGATACGCTTGAATACGATATAACCAATCGTATCAGGTCGCTTATCCGCGAAAAAGAGCGAACGCTGGGAATCATTATAGGTGATGTGAATAATGCATTCAACACTGATAATCAGTATCAGAATTTTCAGCGGACTCTTACCCAAGCTGGTTACCGGGTTCGCACGATTCCTGTAGGCGATGAAATCCCCGACACGCTAAACATGCTTTTTGTAATTGGCAATGCCAATACCTTTGATGACTGGGCACTCTACCGTATTGACCGCTATATCCAGTTGGGCGGGAAAGTGTTTTTTGCCGTAAGAAGCGTTACGGTAAGTGCAGCAGCGAATTTCCTGGCCAGCGATATGGAGGGCACGCAGCTTCTTGAAATGCTCAAGAGTTATGGCGTGGAGATTCAGCCGGCGCTTGCCCTTGACCCCGCATCTCTTAACATGATTGGACCGCCAGCAGCCGGCCGCGGCGGGCTTCGTACGTTGATGCGCTATCCATTTTTTGTTCATGTGCTGGAGAAAAATGCGAATACGGGACATCCCATAACATCTGTCTTTGGCGGCCTTGATCTTTATTGGCCAAGTCCCATCACCATCAAGCCGCAGGAAAATGTCGAGACAACATGGCTTTTTACCACAACAGAAGAGGCATGGCTGCAGGAGTCTGAATTTATTGTTGATCCGCAAATGGCGCTCCGGTTTGGCGAAAATGCCGATACTTCGCGGGGTGTTAAGCAGCTTGGTGTCACCATGAACGGAACATTCCCTTCGTATTGGCGGACATTATCGCGGCCTGTCCGGGAAAATTCCGATGAAACACTCCCCGATTTGCCGGCGGAACCTTCTCCGGCGCGGCTTGTCGTTGTCGGTAATGCCGAGTTTTTGATGGGAAATGTTGATTTTGTCTCTAACCGTTTTACTCAAACACAACCGAATCTTGATTTCGCTGTACTTGCTGCCGACTGGTTAAGCAACGACGATGATATTATTTCAATTCGCAACCGGACACCGGCGACTCCCCTGCTGGATAAAATTATAGATGACGCTGAGCGCGCCGCCGCATTTGGGTTCGCCCGTCTGCTCAATTTGGTGTTTATTCCCCTTGTTGTGCTGACTGCCGGTGTGTTGTTAAGCTGGCGTAGAAAAAAAGCTGCGGCGCGATTTCAGGCTGTTAAGGAGGATCAGGATGCCGTATAAGAAGAAAGTACTTGTGCTCTCGTCAATTGCAGGAGCATTATTCATTATTTACGTATTAAGTTTTGTGTTTTCAGGTGAAAGCCGTGCACGCAGAACTGCGCGGTGGGCGCCGCTTGCCTCAAAAACGGCACAGCTTGCAACAAAAGTCGTTCTCAAAGGGAGCGAAGGAGAAGTTAAGCTTGAAAAAGATGGCGAAATTTGGCAGGTGCGTGTTGATGATGAACTCTTCCCCGCGAAACAGGCCCGCATCGATGATTTTTTTGCAGCGTTGACCGCAACGGCAGAGTATCCTGTTCGTGCTACCTCAGAAAACGCTGGCCAGAAGCTTGGTTTTGATGAAGCTGCAGACAAAATCACAATATATGAGGGTGAAACGACAAGTATCGAACTGGTATTTGGCACGATGGATGCAACAGGAAAAGAAATCTACCTGCGAAGCGGCGACGGCCCCATCCGTTCAGGCATAGACAACTTTACTGTTTACCTTGGCGGCGCAGCAAAAGCATGGTTTGACCTTGCGCTCTTCAACAGCACCTCGAAACCGGCTGTTGACAGTATACAGCGCATGGTTGTAACATTTTCGCAGGAGCCTGATGCTGCGAAGCCCTCTCCCACGCCGTATACGCTTGTCCGCACGAAAGATGGTTGGCAGTTTGAGTCTGGCGAAAAAGCAGACACAAGCACTGTTGATGCAACCATACGATTTATTTTAGACGCACAAGGGGACGATTTTATGGCATTAAGTATGACTCCTGCCGGTGCGGATTTTTCCGGTAAATATGGACAGGTTCTGCTGGAAACAGGTGATAATACCAGTATAAGCGTCATATTGGGACAACAGTATGCGGACAAAAAGATGGCAAAAACAAGCGGACGTGATTATATTTACGCGCTCTCTGATTGGACAATAGAGCGAATTTGGCAGGATAAAACAAAGCTTGCTGAAAAAAAGGAATAAGCCCTTTATAACGCACTTTTGTGTGTGTGCGGCGAAACCATGCCGTACACACACAAACAGCAAAATTTAAAAATTGGCAATAAGACGCTTTACAATTTCTGACGAATTGCGTGCGGCGATAGGCAGATATTCATCAAACGTCACCGGTGATTCTTCGCCGGCAATGTCGGAAAGGCACCGTAGCACAATAAAGGGGACATTGAAAATGTGACAGGCATGTGCAATTGCCGCGCTTTCCATTTCGACTGCACGAACAGAGGGGAAAATTTTTATTAATCCCTTGACAAATTCCGAATTCGAAATGAACGCGTCCCCCGATGCGATAAGACCGGGTACCGCATTAAAAGCAGCCGGTAATTTTTGTTCCTGAAGTAAATCATGGATGGCGGTTTGCGTATGCGTTATCAAGCGTTCCTGGACTTCAAAAAAGGCAGAAGCACGCCCCGGTACTTGCCCGTGCGCATAACCAAAGGCCGTACAATCAAAATCGTGATATACAAGCAAAGACGAGATTACTGCATCACCAAAATTAAGCGGTGTGCATGCCGGCGGGTTTACCCCCCCCGCGCAGCCAGTGTTGATAATTAAAGAAGGAGCATATTTTTCGATAAGCGCTGTACAGCCAATTGCCGCCTGAACTTTACCTATGCCGGAACGAAGCACTACAATATCTTTGTCGCTTAACACGCCGCGGTAAAACTCAAACGATGCGATTTTTTCTGTTGCCATCTGCTGCATTTCAGCACGTAACAATGCAACTTCTTCTTCCATCGCCCCAATAATTCCAATCATACCTGAATCCTTTATGTTCTATTTAAAACATTTCTTTGAGCTTCTGTCAATTGTGCCGATCTGCGACTCGGCATCCAAATTTTGAAGGTAAATGTCCGTTAAACTTATTTGCTAAAGGTAATTCCAAGAGCTTGAATACGAAAAAAGGACAGGCGGCACCGATAACGCGGAGTGGCCGTAGGAAAACAGGCGAAGAACCTCAAGGATGTCTGTGCCGTCCTAATCCTGCCGGACAGGATTGCACAAACAAGATGAAACGCTTACAATTGTTTAAGAATAAATAATGATACTAAGGATAGAGGGCAAAAGGTTATGAACCCCGGTGTTTTGCGTGCTATTTCTCTCCTGTTGAGCGCGATTGTTTTTGTGGCGTGCGAGAAGAACAGTACACTTGAAAGTATTAAGAAGTCCGGCGTGCTTAAAGTGGGCATTAAAGCTGATGTTTCTGGTTTTGGCTTGTTTGATCCAGCAACAGGAGATTTTACAGGGCTTGAAGTTGAACTGGCGCGGCTTATAGCCAAAGAATTGCTGGGTGATAGTTCCAAGGTTGAATTTGTTGTGGTTACTACAAAAACACGCGGCCCGCTTCTGGAAAACAACACTGTTGATATGGTTATTGCTGTATTTACAATAACAGAGGAGCGTAAGTATATCTATAATTTTTCGGTGCCTTATTATACGGATGCTGTGGGCGTGATGGTAAAAAAAGAGGCCGGATACAGCAGCATGCAAGATTTACGTGATAAGACAATTGGGGTTGGCAGGTCAACAACTAGTAAAAGTGTAATCGAGAGTGCGGCGAAAAGCGCAGGATTTAGGCTTGAATATGCTGAATTTGATCTATTTTCAGACGTTAAAAAGGCTCTGGATGAAGGGCAGGTCGATGCATTCTGTGTGGATAAATCTATTTTAAAAAGCTATCTTGATAATTCGACAGAAATCCTTAGCGAAGAATTTACCCTTCAGCCTTACGGTATAGCAACAAACCTTGCCAATAAAGAGCTTGCTGGGTTTATCGATAAGACTATTCAAAAATGGCTGTCTGATGGTACAATTTCTGCGCTTATCCAGCGCTTTAATTTGTAAAACAGGTGCCCTTGCCCGTTGTTTTATGACGTAATGCCAAAGTACAGCAAATTCTGTAGTTCGCCGTCTGGACATTCTATCAGAAATTTGGTAGCATCAGAAACTAATTTTAGTAAAGGGGTTTTTTAATGGAATCAAAGCGGACAGGAAGCTCATTTAACTCATTGCACAACAAGCGCAGGCTTGAGTCGATCTTCCTTTTTACAACAGGGAAGTGCAATGCGGCTTGTGCTCAATGCTTCTACGCAAATGATATGGCAAAAAAAGAACAAGACCTTTCGTTTAACGAAATAAAACGTATTTCTGAAACTGCAGGACAGATAAACCGTCTTTGGCTTTCTGGTGGTGAACCGACGTTGCGTGAAGACCTTCCAGAAATCATCGAACTGTTTTATAAAAACAACCATATTAAAGATATGAATTTGCCATCAAACGGCATTAAATCTGACCGGCTTGTGGAATGGCTCAAGCGTTTGCGGAAAAGTTGTCCGGAAACAAACTTAACCATAAGTATTTCATTTGATGGTTTTGGCGCGACACACGATAAACAACGTGGTGTTGAAAGTTTTTATAAGGCTGCCGAATGTATCAAGAAAATTTGTGACAACTTTGGTAATGACGGTAAAGTGATTCGTAACTGTGCTTTTGTTATTACCAAATACAATGTTGACCAAACCGAAGATTTTATGCGCTGGGTTTATGGCCGTTTCAATCTGCAAACACATACCATCGAAGCTGCGCGGGGAGTTACCAGGGAAGACGGCGTAAAAGTCGTTACAGAAAAGTCATTACGCGAACTGCAAGACCGCGTTTCTCCATATACTACTGCGTATGCGGAACGGGTTGCTGATGGCATAAAAGGTTCCATTGCAAAAAAGATTACAAAAGTTTTTTATGCGGGTTTAATGCGCACGCTCTATAACGTAAGAGCAAGTAATATTGACAAGCCTACTCCGTGGAATATGGACTGTACCGCAGGGGAAACAACGCTGGTCATTGATTATGATGGCCGCTTTCGGTCATGCGAACTTCGTGAACCAATTGGCAGGGTGCAGGATTATGATTGCGATGTTCAAAAAATTATTGCCTCAAGTGCTATGAAAAATGAGATTGTTGAGATTGGACATGGATATAAAGCAAATTGCTGGTGTACTCATGGTTGTTGGATCATGGCATCCCTGGGCTTTAATCCTGGAAAAATGATTTCAAAAATACTCACCGGTTATAAAGAAACAAAACGTCTTGCCCGTCCTGTTCCCATTGTTGAGAACGAGCTTCGGGCACTTGAAGCAAAGTATCAGCTTGATACAGAGAAATTAAAAGCAATCGGCATTATCGCATGAAGATTCTTCTGGTTTCACGGGGATCTCAGGGCGATATTTATCCGTATCTGCCGCTTGCAAAGGAACTTGAAGCGCGTGGTCACGAGGTAATGCTGAGTATTCCTTTTGCCTTTGAAGAATTCGCCAAACAGCTTTCAATACCTTATACGATTCAGGGGCATGATGATATTATCGCAATGCTTGAAAAATCGCCCAATACCAAAGATCTTCTGGAATGGATGCGCCGTGTAATTCAGCAGCAATTTAACGAGCTTGTTCCGTTGCTGCAAAACTACGACATACTTGTTGCTTCGAATACTGAATTTGCCGCTCCAAGTGTCGCTGAATATTGTGGAAAGCATTATATCAGAACAGCCTATGCGCCGCTTATGCCCAGCCGCAAAATACCTCCGCCGGTTCTTCCTTTCCCCAAACCGCATCCTATTTTTCGTCCGATGTTTCTTTGGAAATTGCTTGGCATCGGACTTAATTACATGGTACTAAAAATTCTTAATACAAATCGCAAACGCCTGGGACTTGAATTGATCAAAGATCAAACAGAGCATGCCCCCAGACACGCCGATAATCTTAACCTGTACAGTCCTGTACTAGGCCAGACAGATCAAGACTGGCCATATTTATGGACACAAGCTGCCTATTGTTTTAACGATATTCTTCCCTATAATGAAGCTGTATGCGAAAAACTTCTTTCGTTTATTAAGGCTGATAACCGCCCTTCGCTCTTTTTTACAATGGGAAGTATTACTGCGGAAATTCGTGAACAGTTTTGTTGTAGACTTTACGAAATTTGTGAAAAACATAACTGGAAGTTTATTGTAGGATCCGGTTGGAGCGGATTGGGCAAGACAATTCATGACGAAGGCAGCCTCTTTATTCTTGATACCGTGATACCGCATAAAATTTTCCTGCCGCTGTGTTCCGCGATAATCCATCACGGAGGAAGCGGTACAACACACAGTTCTGCCCGTGCTGGTATACCACAGATGATTGCCCCCATGATTCTTGATCAATCGTATTGGGCACATCGGGCATACACGCTTAGTTTGGGGCCGGGGGCAATCAAAATGAAGCACATCAGTTCCTCTGTGCTCGAAAAAAAAGTTTACGACCTTATGACAAATGATCGTTATAAAATTGCAGCCGCTGCATTGAGCGAAAAAATTCGTGTGGAAAATGGGATTCAAAAAGCTGCCGATTACATCGAGACAAAGCTGCACGTTGCTGCAAAATAACACTCACAGCAGTCCTTAATGCAAAGTTTATATAGTTATTCTTCTGCATTGTCAAAAGCAAAAAACTGTGCTAGTATCTTTTGCAATTATAATATGTTTTGTGGAGGAAAAATGGGTGATATGTGACAGAGCGATAATATCAACCAAATCAGTTTTTTTTGAAAAACTGATTGAGCACAGGTTTATAGCGGATATTATGATGTATGGATGGTATTCTTATAAAAAAGAGGTGAAAATTCTTCGCTGCGAGATTGATTCATCTGGTTATGATCTCCTTATTGATTGTGAAGATACATATCGTTATATACAATTAAGAACATCAGCATTCAATTCTAAACGTTCGTATCAAAAAATTAATATTTCTTTTATTAAAAAACAAAATCCCTGCATCATTTGGATACTCTATGAATATAACAATGCAAAAAATGATTTGGAATTTAAATATTTCTTCTGGGGTTCTGATGTTGGGAAACGCACGCCGAGCATTACTCGCTACGTGACTGCACGAAAAAAAACAAATGCCCATGGCGTAAAAAAAATAATACCACATCTTAAAAATATACCCAAAGGACACTTTAAAGAAATTAAATTTTATGATCTTTTTGGTAAATTATTCGATCTTAAACGCCCAGCAAAGAAACAATCTTTAAAAAAACAATGCCGCTAGCCACTTCTATCCAACCATTAAGATTACAGGTTTACCTTGCACATTCCGGCATCGCATCCCGCCGCGAAAGTGAAAAACTGATTCTTGCGGGAAGAGTTACTGTCAATGGAAACCCTGTAACAGAGCTTGGTACCAAAGTTATCGCTTCTGATGCTGTTTCAGTTGATGGCACCAGAGTTACTATCGAACAACAGATGCATTATATTGCCATGCATAAACCACAGTTCTATTTGTGCACTCAGCGTGACCCTTACAACCGCCCACTTGCCCGTTCTTTGCTTCCTGTACATATTACCGAGCGGCTCTATTCAATTGGCCGGCTTGATTTTCGTTCTTCTGGACTTATCCTTTGGACTAATGACGGCAATTTTGCAGCGGCGCTTGCACACCCATCATCGGAAATTGAAAAGGAATACCTCGTTGAAGCAACATCCTTTGTTCCCAATGAAATGATTGATGGATTTACGAATGGTATTACCATTGATAACGAGTACTACCAATGCCGTACCATTGAAAAAATTGGCCGAAAAGGCGTGCGAATTGTGCTGATAGAAGGTAAAAACCGGGAAATCCGGCGGGTTTTTTCACACTTCCATTTACATCCTGTGGTATTACGAAGAATCAGAATTGGTGCGGTATGGCTTGACGATTTAGCCGAAGGAAAAACCCGCCTCCTTACAGAAGCAGAACGGCATTCATTTTTCCAGTAATCTTGAATTACCGAGATGAATGGCCTAAAATGTGGACAACACTAAAAATCTCTTGTATAATCGTTATCATTGGGAGGATATATGAGTATTGGTGAGATTGTCTCGCTGCTTCGCGGCGGAGTACTCGAGGTGATTGTTATTGCGGCGCCTCTTTTGGTTACCGCGCTTGCCGTTGGGCTTATCGTTGCTATTCTACAGGCAGCAACCTCTATTCAAGAACAAACGTTAACTTTTGTCCCCAAAGTTATTGCAATATTAGCAGTGCTGGTTTTTTTGGGTGGTTGGATGTTTACACGGCTTGGTGAGTACACAATCCAGCTTTTTCAGATGATACCCGATATGGCTGGAATACCGAGGCGGTAAGTGCTTGAAGAAATCCTCAGAAACGCGCCGGTTTTCCTTTTGCTGGCAGCTCGTGCGCTGGCAATGATTGAAATTGCTCCCATTATTTCATCAGAATCGGTGCCGCAGACGGCAAAAATCGCTCTAGCAGGTTTTACCGCGTTTGCCGTGTTCCCAACAGCTTCCGCACAAAGCGACTGGGCAGCATTACCAGGCATTGATGGCGGCCCTTTCAGTCTGGCATTTTTACTCCTTGTCGTTGGCGAAGGGATTATTGGCATTATTTTAGGCTTTTTTTTAACAATTATCTTTGCAGCATTTTCCACTGCAGGACAATTTTTTTCATTGCAGATGGGGTTTGGCGCATCGGAAACTTTCGACCCCCTCGCACAAATTGAAAATCCGTTACTTGGTCAATTTCTCAATCTTGTAGCAATGCTTACATTTCTTATCATAGGCGGGTTTCGTGGTATTTTTTTAACTGGATTTTGGCGTTCGGTGCAGGCATTGAATATTATTGAGCTGATTAATGCCCGCGAATATCTTACACAAATGCTCACCATGGGGCTTTCCCGTCTTTTTTTGAACGCCCTTATGATTAGTATGCCAATATTGGGCACACTTTTTCTTACCTCGCTTGCAACAGGGCTTATTTCAAAAGCCGCCCCGCAAATCAACATACTTTCTGAAGGATTTCCTATTTCAATACTTGTGGCATTTATACTGATTTTTACAACTATGCCCTACATGGTAGAGGGTTTTGCCAATATTCTTGATTCTGGATTCCGTAGTCTTGAAGAGCTTTTTATCAATGCTGGCGGCGGTATACAAGCTGAGGGGAACCGGCCCCTCAGCATAAACTGATTATACTTGTCCTGCCGAACCAAGCACATTTTTATTTTTTTCCGCATACATTTTTTTTAATTCAACCCGGGCAGGGCCAAGATATTTGCGCGGATCAAATTCACCTGGCTTAGTCCACAATGTTTCGCGGATAAGCGCCGTCATTGCAAGCCGGCCATCACTGTCGATATTGATTTTACAAACAGCGCTTTTTGCCGCTTTTCTAAGCTGTTCTTCTGGAATTCCAACAGAGTCGGGAAGCTTCCCGCCATATTGTTCTATCAATTTAACATATTCAATAGGCACAGACGACGAACCATGGAGTACGATGGGGAAGCCGGGGATTTTCTTCATGATTTCGTCAAGAATATCAAAACGTAACGGAGGAGGAATAAGCACACCATCAGCATTGCGCGTGCACTGTTCCGGTTTGAATTTTGTCCGGCCATGACTTGTTCCAATTGATATTGCCAATGAATCAACCTTGGTTTTGCTTACAAAGTCAATAACTTCGCTTGGCTGGGTATAATGACTCACTTCGGAAGAAACATCATCTTCCACACCAGCAAGTACTCCCAATTCCCCTTCAACAGACACATAATCTTTTTGACTATGGGCAAAATCGCAAACTTTTTTTGTAAGTGCGACATTTTCATCGTAAGAAAGATGGCTGCCATCAATCATCACACTTGAAAAGCCTGTTTCAATACAATCTTTGCAAAGTTCAAAACTATCTCCGTGATCAAGGTGCAACACGATAGGAACATCACATCCCAACTCATGAGCAAACTCAACCGCACCCCGCGCCATGTTTTTTAACAGATTCTGATTTGCATAATCGCGCGCTCCTTTTGATACTTGGAGAATAACCGGTGAGCGGGTTTCAACACAGGCTTCAATAATTGCCTGGAGCTGTTCCAAGTTGTTAAAATTGTACGCTGGAACGGCAAATCCTCTAGAAATTGCCTTTTTAAACATTTCCTGCGTATTAACAAGACCTAATTCTTTATAACTAATCATAATTTTTCTCCTCTAACAGAATAATCCTAGCCTGAATTTAGTGCAAAAACCTCATTAGTGCAACCCTCATATAATTATTGCCACCTCCACTGGCAGCCGGCTTATTCGCCAGACCATTTTATCCGGACTTGCCAAAAAACCGGCGGGAGGTGTTTTAACGAATACTATTTATGAAAGAAATTTGAGTACCTTTTGCGGGCATTTTTCGACACATTCACCGCAGGATGTACACTTCGTATAGTCGATTTTGGGAATGCCGTTGTCCATCACGATAGCCTCTGCCGGGCATTTCTTGACGCACAGTTCGCATTTTATACAACCCGCCTTGCACGCCTTGCGGACGGCGGCCTTTACCGTATTGCGGTTGTTGCAGAACGCGAACGCGCCCGAATCACCGGCGTTCAAAACCCGGATGATGCCCTGCGGGCATTCGGCGACGCA
>JAITHM010000039.1 GCA_031279965.1 Spirochaetaceae bacterium | reverse complement strand
GGCCTGCGGTAAAGCCTGCGGCGGCCGCCTTGAGCCGCGGCGTTAGAATCTGTGCTGACAAACGGTTTCTTGTCCCCATAGCTTGCAATATACCACAACCTGCGCAGCCTGTCAAGCAGACGGCTAACGGATATTAAAAAAGAAGCGGTTAAGATAGGCAATTCTGCCGCGGGCTTTGTCGTAGTAGCTGCTCTGAGGGAAATCTTCAACGATATGCCGGTAGGCATCTACAGCAGCTTTTATGTCGCGGACTTCACTGTTTGACTCAAAACTCTGCCCATAAAGCCACCACGCCTCGTCGGTAAGCGCTGGATTATCTTCACGGAAACGGTCAAGCGCACTCACTGTTTGGGGGAATTTCCCCGCAGTAAATCCAGAGCGGGCTTCAGTAAGGTAGTCGGCAGGCTGAGCACGCGCCACAAGTGCGGCTTCTTCCGTGCTGGCCGGAGAGGAGGCCGCTACTGGAATTTCTTGTTCAGTACTGGCGACTTCAGGCTGGTTATCAAAAATCTGTGCGATGGACGATAAATCATTTCGTGTAGGCGGCCATCGTGGTTCAGCAATAACACGGGATTGGCTGCCGGTATGCGATTGTTGAATACCACCTTGGTTCTCCACAGCGATGATCTCAACAGTGTCATTCAAATTCATGTTGTTGACAAAATCCTGCTTATTAAAGTTAAGCCGGTACGTTCCCGGCGTGGTAATGCGAAACAGAAACGTTTGCCCCTCGGTGTCCATACGCCGCGAATCGTAGGCGGCCCCGCGCTGCGATTCCTGTTCGCCAAGATAGACCCAGCCTGCACCCCGGAAAGGCACTTCAACAATCTGTCCGGTAAATGCTCGAATTGAGCGTGAAACAGAGTTCCGCGGCCGTGTAGCCGTTTCTAGCGGCTGAGGACGCGCCGGCAATGAAGGTGCCGCCTGGACAACAGGCTCTGCCGGTACAAAAGGTGGTGAAACCGGTTCTGCAGGCCGCACTGTTTTGGGCGGCGGTGGTGGTGGCGGTGGTGGCGGCGGTGGTGGTGCAGGAGAAGGTGCAGGCGGTGATGGTGATGGCGGCACGGGAGGCGGAGGGGGCGCAGGCGGCAACGGTTTTGAGGGAGCAGGTTCCGGCACGGCGGCAAGGGGCGGCGGTTCAGGCGGAGGGGGCAACGAGAAATCAGGTTCCATGGCAACAAAATCTGCAGGAATTTCCAGTTTTTCTGTAAATTCTTCCACTCGCGCAACAACAGTAGGCTTTTCTTGCGGAACAGGTGCGGGTGGCGGCGGGGACGGCACTGCAGGTATTGTTTTGGGAATCAGGCCGCCGGTACTGCTGCATGAAGCAAGCATGATTCCTAGAGTAAAGACGGCAATGCACTTCATGGAACACGCTCCAAAAGCTTGTCAAGGATTGTGTTGACCTTCTCCAACCAGACTTTTTCGCCCAATTCTGCCGGATCTGTCCAAAATGGATCAGCATCTTCTGCCGTCCATGTGTCCTTCTTTTTTTGCTCAAGTAGTACTTCCGGTAAAAAATCAGGCTCGCTAGGCAAAAAAAGATCTTCCGTGGTGATTTTTTCAGCCTGAAAAACATCAACAGCAGGTTTCTTCTTTTTCTGAGTACTTAATATCGTAACAAAAATTGTCAGCAGAACCGTCAAGGCGGTAAGCACACTGATACCCGTAACAATCCTACGAATATGTTTTTGAGCGAAGAATTCCGTAAGCTGCCGCTTGGATCGTGCGCTAAGCACACGAAGTATATCACGAAGCTCATCAATTTGCTCATGTAGTCCCATATCCTTGCCCCCCAACTACAATTTGCTACGGCACAGGCACAAATGCAAGGATCCGGGAGATGATGGTATCCGCATCAAGCGCCGCGGCTTCCGCTTCATACGAAAGAACAATCCGGTGCCGCAGTACCGGAATAGCTGATTTCTTTACATCTTCCGGTTTAACAAAGGTGTTTCCCGCGAACAATGCGGCGATTCTTGCCGCACGATGCAGGGCAAGTGCCGCACGGGGCGATGCTCCATACGAGATATAACGGTAAATATTTTCTTTTCCTGCTTTAAGCGTCGCGCCTTCAAGCTTGAAGGTTCCCGCATTTATCATCACAGGCCGTGTTGCTTCGACAATGGCAACCATATAACGTTCAATTGTTTCATCAACATGGATTGATGCGGCAAGCCGTCTGAGTTGTTCCAGCGTTGTTTGTTTAAGCACTTCAACCGGCTTTTGTTCAGGCTGCCTATTCTGCGCAAAAATGCCCACATTCATTTTAAGAATACGCAATTCTTCATCGGCAGTTGGATAACGCACGATCAACTTTAGTAAGAAGCGGTCAAGCTGAGCTTCTGGCAGCGGATACGTTCCTTCATGTTCAATGGGGTTTTGTGTTGCAAGCACAAAGAATTCACTGGGCAGCGGCAGCGAACTGTCGCCGATCGTAACCTGCCCTTCTTCCATAGCTTCAAGTAATGCTGATTGAACCTTCGCCGGCGCACGGTTTATCTCGTCAGCCAAAATAATGTTAGCAAATACCGGCCCTTTGCGTATTCTAAAACTGTTGGTATTCTGTTCCCAGACCAGCGTACCCGTCAAATCTGCCGGGAGAAGATCAGGGGTAAACTGAATCCGTTTGAACTCAAGCCCGGTAATGGCAGCAAGGGTCTTTACAGCAAGAGTTTTGGCAAGGCCAGGCGCCCCCTCCAAAAGACAATGCCCTCCGGCAAGAAGCGCGGTAAGCAAACCTTCGACCATTTCATCTTGCCCAACAATACGCTTTGCCATCTCAAATTTGTAAGTATCAAGCAAGACTTTGGCTCGTATAATATCTTCCGCCAGAGTTCCGGCAGCATCATTTTCCTGCATCATCATCAGTATATCTGAACTTTCAGCTCATTGTAAACCCGCACCCATTTTTATATCTTGCATGATCGCGGGCATATCCTCAAAGCAGGCGGCAAAAGCCGCCTGTCAGGATCATGTCTGTTCTTTTTCCATTTCTATCCGGTCAGCAATTTTGATGAAGGGTAAATAAATGACAATAGCAATAACAATATTGATCGCT
This sequence comes from Spirochaetaceae bacterium, assembly GCA_031279965.1. Classification (GTDB taxonomy): domain Bacteria; phylum Spirochaetota; class Spirochaetia; order Treponematales; family Breznakiellaceae; genus JAIRPU01. Next base: position 13,357 of record JAITHM010000039.1, on the reverse strand, counting down.
TGCAAAAGAACTGCCCGCCAGTCACCGCCGGTTACCAGATAGCCGGAAGCGAATGGTGGCGTTGCCCACGGCAATATTGCCACGCACGCGCGAACAAGCCCTGCCGCTATGGCAAGATAGCTAAGAATGGTAACGAAAACAGGCGCTACAATGAATGGGATGGCAAGCAGAGGGTTCAGCACGATAGGCAACCCGAAGATAACCGGTTCGTTAATTTCAAACGCGCCGGGCACGATGCAGCCTTTGGCAAGTGAACGGTAGAGTTTTGATTTACCCACGATAAAGATTGCGATAAGAAGACCGAGCGTAGTTCCTGAGCCGCCAATATACACATACGTATCAAGGAACGGTTTTGTCATGATGTGGAAATTTTTGACATCATACCGGGACCAGTCGCCGGCGAGAGCGGTAAGCGCTTCCATGTTATCCGTCATCAGATTAAGCGAAACCGGCTCAAGCACACTACCGACAATGCTGGGACCGTGAAGGCCAAGCAGCCAGAAAAATTGATTGAGGAACACGATAAGGAGGCCTGATGCAAGCGAATCGGTCGCTTTAACAAGCGGTTGAAAGAGCTTGTTTACGGCGCTAAAAGCATTATCACCGGTAAGTGCTTCAACAATAATACCGGCAACAACAAAGATTGCTATGGTAAGTCCCGCAGGAATCAATACAGAAAATGATTTGCCAACGCCCGGCGGCACACTGGACGGCAGCGTGATCAAAAGTCTTTTGTTCTTGTTAAAGCGAATGAAAAGCTCTGCCGCAATAAGCGGAACAATAATCGCCATAAAAAGACTTGATGTGCTGGTGCATTGCCAGCTTATCCATCCCCACGCGCCCGCGCCGTTAATTTCCGACCCCTGCGGAATCAAGGCAAAGTAACAGGCCAGCGCAACAAAACCAGTGCGGAATTCATCGCCGTTATAAGCTTTCGCCAGGTGATACGCGATTGAAAACACAGCAAACACGGCAAGGAACGCAAATGTTCCCCACCACACATTATTGCAGACTGTAATAAGCGCCTCAGGGGCATGCAGTCCAGGCGTACCGGGCGGATCAAGCCAGCCAGGAATGGGCAGGTTCTTGATGATTAACGCCGCCGAGCCAACAAGAATCAGCGGCATGAGCGAAATAAAACCGTCTTTTACCGAACTTAGATGCCGCTGATTCGACAGTTTAAAGCCGAATGAGGTAGCTCTATCAATAAATGTCATAATAACTCCTTCTTTAAATTAAGATTGTTTTACAAGGCAAGCGCCATGTTCAGAACTTTTTCACCATTCATCCGGCCATAATCAACCTGATCAATTAACGCAACCTTGATGCCTTTAGGTTCGTAATTTTTTTTGATTTCATCCAGTTTAAACCGAATTTGGGGCCCCAACAACAGCACATCAACACCTTCTGCATGATTCGCCAAATCAGCCTCGGCAACCGCACCAATGGAAATCTCGTTTCCTAGCGTTTTTGCCGCTTCCTTCATCTTTTGAACAAGCATACTTGTTGACATACCGGCATTACATACCAGCATAATGTTTTTCATAGCTCCCTCCATATAAAAGCTTTTTTATTAAGTTATTGTAGCCTGAGAATCTCGCCCTGTCAACAAAAACAAATCACCGGTATGATTCAGTCTGAGTGCTTGCATTAAAACACTCTCTGCTTTTCTTGACGTTATTCAGGCAGGCACAGCATTATAGATTGTAAGGAACAAACAAATGAAAACTATCGCATTTTTTGACACAAAACCTTACGACAAACTCTATTTTGATAAGATTAACCGGCATTTCGGCTTTAATATACATTACTTTGATGTCCGGCTAAATGAAGAAACGGCGCAGCTTGCCAAAGGAGCAGATGCCGTATGTGCGTTCGTAAATGACAGGATTACCGCATCTGTTGCGCACGATCTTGAACAGCAGCACATAAAACTTATTGCTCTGCGCTGTGCCGGCTACAACAATGTTGATCTTAAAGCGGTATGGCAGCGTATTCATGTTGTTCGCGTCCCTGCCTATTCGCCGCATTCTATCGCGGAACATGCTGTCGCGCTTCTTTTGTGCATGACGCGCTCAATTCACAAAGCGTATAATCGTGTGCGGGAAGGCAATTTTCTGTTGAACGGCTTAACAGGGGGTGATCTTTTTGGCAAGACAGCAGGGATCGTCAGCACTGGAAAAATCGGCAAGATTACTGCGGCTATTCTCCACGGCATTGGCATGCGTATCCTTGTATATGATAAATTCCCCGATGTGCAATGGGCGCAAACGCTTAATGCGGAATATGTTGACTTTGAAAAAATCTGCAAAGAATCTGATGTAATAAGCCTGCATGCGCCTTTAACGCCGGAAACTTTTCACATGATAAACAAAAAAACACTGGCGCTTATGAAGCACAACGCGGTGATTATCAATACAGGCCGCGGTGCGCTTATCGACACTCACGCACTGGTAAATGCGCTCAAGCACCAAAAAATTGGCGGCGCCGGACTTGATGTTTATGAGGAAGAAGAACATTATTTTTTTGAAGACTGGTCAAGTCAGGCTGTTCAGGATGATACCCTTGCGCGGCTTTTGACGTTTCCCAATGTGATTATCACAGGCCATCAGGCGTTTCTTACCGAAGAAGCGCTCTCTGCTATTGCGCAAACGACGCTGGAAAACATTGAGCAGTTTTTTAAAACCGGCTCGCCGCTGCCCAATGAAGTATGCTATCAGTGTTCCAATATAGGCAGCGAAAAATGCAAGCATACGCAACAACAGGCGTGTTTTTAACCGGCCTCCGCAAAAACTGGTCATTCCGCGCGGCAAGTGGCGCTTCAATTTTGAATTGCTGAAAAATACTGCAACAGCCTTCTAATTTTAAGTTGTTTTTGATACAATGAAACCAAGGGGTTTTTGATGTCAATAGCGAAAGAAGGATTTCCATTTATTTTTATTCCATTGGCAATTGCGGTGGCGCTCATTCTGCTTAATTTTGGGGCTTTTTTTACGATTCTGGGAGTTGTTTTCCTGATAATAGCACTATTCTGTCTGTTTTTCTTCCGTGACCCGCATATCACCATTACAGAAGGCGGACAGTTTGTACTTGCTCCCTGCAATGGCACTGTGATGGATGTTGTTGAAGAAGGAAATGAAAAAGTTATACGGGTGTTTTTATCTGTCTTCAATGTCCATCTTCAGCGTTCACCTGTCGCAGGAACGGTTCAGAGCGTTGAACACCGTGCGGGGAAATTTCTTATGGCGATGAACCCCCAGGCATTTATGGTGAATGAACAAAATATCATTACGATAAAGAGCGAACAGGGAACTTTTATCGTGCGGCAAGTTGCCGGATTTCTTGCACGCCGTTGTGTTGCATGGGTTAAGGAAGGAGATATACTTGCCAAAGGTGATAAGATTGGACTTATTAAATTTTCTTCGCAGGTTGATTTACATTTGCCGGCAGCAGTAACCGTAAAAATCAAGAAAGGTGATAAAGTGATTTCCGGCGTAACAATATGTGGAGAGTTAGCATGACGCCTCTTTCAAAAAAACACGATTTAAAAAAAGGCATTTATATACTTCCCAGTATATTCACCTGTGGCAACATGACCTTTGGCTTTCTTTCAATGCTTTTATCGGTACGCGGGCATTTTACCACCGCCGCCTGGTTCATTGTAGGCGGCATAGTTTGTGATATGCTTGACGGCCGTATCGCACGGCTTACAAAAACAACAAGTGAATTCGGCGTTCAACTTGATTCATTAAGTGATCTTGTATCATTTGGAATTGCTCCGGCAATGATGATGTATGAACTTGTACTCAAAAATCATGACATTACGCGGGGCAAACTGGGTATTGCTATTGCCGTACTCTTTGTATTATGCAGCGCTCTTCGCCTTGCGAAATTTAATGCGGAAGCGGCGGACGGCGTGGTGCACTCGTCTTTTCAGGGGCTTCCTACGCCGGCATCCGCAGGTGTTATTATCTCATTTGTTTTAAGCCATGATCTTTGGCTTAATTTGAATGCGCCTGCCGAGCTTTTTGAAAAATACAGTCCCGCCGAACTTGCCGCGCTTAACTTCAGAACGATACCAATATTGATTAACGCAATGCCCAAGCTTTTCCTTGCAATGCCTATTGTAATGATTATCCTGTCGTTTTTAATGGTGTCGCCTGTCCCCTATCTTTCATTTAAAACGATGCGTGTTTCAAAATTTGTCGCACTGCGTCTTTTCGTTTTGATTATCATTCTTGTGCTTCTTATTGTTGTGTTCCCGCAAAACATCTTTTTCCTTATCTTTTTTGGTTATGCACTTTCGGGAATTATATTTTTTATTCCTGTCTTACTAAAAAAAAGAAGACGCAATGCCAATTACAGTAACGGCTATGATGAGCACGACAAACATTAAATGAATGCATATCAGGAAATAAGCTCGTCCGCAGCGCGCGCATTTTGCCAGGAGCTTTTTAAAAGTTATCACTTTAGCACTGCGGAAAGCGCCGTTATAAGCGACATACTGCTCGCTGCCGATTTTGCCGGAATCGAATCGCATGGTATCCAGCGCATCATCCGCTATCATGAAGAAATTACCTCTGGCTGTGTTGATGTTCATGCGGTGCCAGAAACAGTATTCGATACCAAGCTTTCCGCCGTAATTGACGCGCATAAGGCAATGGGGCAGCTTGTCGCCATTAATGCACTAGATCTGGCATGTGTAAAGGCGCGTGATCAGGGTTTTGGCATTGTAAGCGTCCGCAATGCTAATCACATTGGTATTTGCGGTTATTATACTGAACGCGCTGCTCAGGAAGGATTTATCGGCATCTGTATGACCAATACAGAAGCAATCGCCGTTCCAACTTTTGGCAGTGCCGGAATGCTTGGCACAAACCCAATTGCCTTTGCGATGAATGCAGACCCGTTTCCACTCTCATTTGATGTTTCAACAACGGTCGTCCCGCGTGGCAAACTGGAAGTTTGCGCGAAAAACAACGAGCCGCTTCCCTTGGGATGGGCAGTTGATGAAGAAGGCCGTGATACAACAAACGCCGCCGAAGTAATCGACCGTATTGTGCGGAAAGCCGGCGGTGGAATACTCCCTCTAGGCGGCGCGGGCATTCTTTCCGGCGGGCATAAAGGGTTTGGTCTTGGCATTCTCGTTGAGATTTTTACCGGTATACTTTCCGGGGGGATTACTTCAAACCATATAAATCGTGTGCCCGGCGAAACAGGTATTTGCGCAAGTTTTCTTGTCTTGGATTGTGCGCTGTTTGGCGACACCAACGAAATCAAAAAACGCCTTGAACACTTTCTTGACGAGTTGCGCACAAGCCCTAAAGCGCAGGGGCATGACCGTATTTTCATCCCCGGCGAGCGAAAAGCAGAAGTTTCCGCGCAGCGCGCTCAAAGCACAATACCGGTAAACAAGCCAACGCTCGATGAGCTGCGGCGCATAGCAGCACTCCAAGATGTTGATAGCCGATTACTTTGCTAACGAGCGCGCCTTTTCAAATTCCGCTTCAATGTCCTCTGACGGTTTCGGTGTTGCAAGGCTTACTGCTACAATCACGATTGATGAAATGATAAAAGCTGGCAGAAGTTCATACACCGTAAGTGCGCTAATGCCGTGAGCGCGGCCATAAGCAGCAACAACATGCTTCCAAATAATGACACTTGCGCCGCCTGTCAGTATCCCTGCCGCCGCTCCGGCAAGCGTTGTACGCCGCCAAAACAACGAAAAAAGAATTAACGGCCCAAAGCTCGCCCCAAGACCAGCCCATGCATACGATACGATTTTGAAAATCGTTGTGCTGCCGGACAGGGCAACAAAAAGACCAAAGATTGTTACAGCAAGCATTGTAACGCGGGCAATCCAAAGCACAGCTTTTTCTGTAGTATTTTTGAAAAACGAATTTTTGATAAGATCATTGGCTATTGATGACGATGTAATCAGCATATAAGAATCGGCGGAACTCATCGATGCGCCAAGTATGCCGGAAAGCACAAGACCTGCCAGCACAGGCGGGAAAAATTCTTTCGCCATTACAAGAAATATCAGTTCGCTTTCGCTTGCAGTACTAAAAAGATTTGGCTCCCATGCCCGTCCAATCAGGCCGATACCGACGCAAGCAAACAACGAAATAACACACCACGTAACAGCAATAAGCCGCGCTTGGGCAAGCCGTGCCGGATTTTTAATTGCCATAAACCGCAAGAGCACTTGAGGCATTCCAAAGTATCCAAGTCCCCAGGCGGCACAGGTAATAATATTCAGCAATGAATTGGGCCGGCCCGCACCAAACAAACCAGGATTGTCCGCCAGAGGTTCTGCAATGCCAAATACATCCAAAAAGCGCGGCACATCAGAAAGTTTACCAAACATAGTATTAAACCCGCCTGCTGCACTTATCCCAAACACAAAGACAAGTACCACGGCAAGCACCATCAAAAGCCCCTGCACAAAATCAGTAAAACTTTCGCCTAAAAAACCGCCCAATAAGGTATAGACAAATACAAGTATTGCGCCCACAATAATAATATGTTTTTCGTAGTGAGGAACATTAAAAAGATAATTGAACAGCTTGCCAAAGGTGACAAATTGTGCGCCTACATAGATCGAAAAAAATATAATAATGAGCGCAGAAGAAATACAGAGCAATATGTGCCGGCGGTCGTGAAAACGGTTACTGAAAAAACTTGGCAGCGTAAACGCATTACCTGCCGTTTCACTGTAAGTGCGAAGGCGCTTTGCAACGATTTTCCAGTTAATCCATGTTCCCAGAGCAAGACCGGCTGCCGTCCAGAATGCCTCCATGCCCAACCCATAAAAATACGCGACTCCCGGCAGCCCCATTAACAGCCAGCCGGACATATCGGAAGCTTCGGCACTGAGCGCAGAAACCCACGGCCCAAGGGCACGCCGGCCTAAAAAAAACGATTCCGCATCGGCATTGCTTCGCCGGACAAAGGCCAGGGCAACGGCAATAATAAAGACAAAATAGATTCCCATACCTCCAAGAATCTTACCAAGTTCAATGTTCATATTTTTTTCCTTTTTTGTTTATCCTTTGTTAAGCATCTAATTGAAATAACCTGCACTTCAGTTATCCTGAAATTAACGCATCAAGGTCAAATTCAGCAGCGGCACAGACAACTGTTATGCCCCAATTTTCAAGCACTTCCGGATGAAGCTCTCCAAATACGCCAATAGACTTTCCGTTATGCTGTATTTCCGCCGCACGGCCAGGGATAAAGCGCGGGTCGCCAGACTCGGTAACGCTGTAATCTCGTGAAAGATAATAAAAAAGCGTCTGGATTTGCGCAGCGATAGTATTAAAATTCGCAGTCGATTCAGCATGAAGCACTCCGCAATACTGCCGTGTTGCGCAGCGATAATTTTTGTGAGTGTCTCGATGGGCAATTTTTCCAATTTCAAAAATCTTGTGCGGATATACCGCGTGTGCCGAAACAGCTTCACTTGCACAGAGTGATGCTATTACAGAATCACGCACATATTCATAATTTTCTGTCATGGGGTTTGCTATCTTAATAATCTGCGCGCCGTCACCACGCATTCTGGCAACAAGATCGCGCTGCGAGCCCAGATAATTATAAATCATTTCTTGAAAACCAAGCCCCACAAGTATCTCTTTTGCCTTACGGCTGAGCAGTGTTATATGGGTAAGCCGGCCTATTGTAAAATCGTGAGGGCGCTCCGGTATAAACGCATCCAGCGTACAGCCTATCATTACATCTTCGACAACATCCGCCGCGTGGAGAAAGTCGTTACGGTACGGCGGCGGCCAAAGTTTGACCCCTTCAACAACATCATCGCTGCCGGCCTCTACATCGCGGACTTTTTCGGCACGCGATCCCATGCGCTCAAGTGCTGCAACGGCATCTTTTGCCGGTATCTTTTTCCCCAAAAATTTTTCAATGCGGGATAATGAACAGAATACCGGCGCTTGAAAATAAAACGGGCTTGTCCAGTTCTTTCCGAAGGCCGTTTCATAAGCATAGCAGATTTCTACCGGCTCAACTTCGTAACCTTGATCTGCAAGATCGCATGCCATAATTGATACGGAAAGTGTTACCGCGGCAATATCGGTGCCGGTAATTTCTATAAAAAGATCACTGTCATTTACCTGCACCGCGCCAATATCAGCAGAATTGATGATTGGCGGATACGAAAGAATCCCGCCTTTTGAATCAATCAGAAGCGGATGAAGCGGCTCATGTTCTTGAATAAAGGCATATTCTTTTCCTTTGGGATGCTGTTTCAAAATCTCGCGTAATGTCAGCGGCGTATCCCATTGGAGCGGCACAAACGAAACTGAATCGGGGTCAACGGCGCGGTAATAAATCGGCCATTTGATAATTTCAGTACGATAAATCCCCATTGAAACTGTACGGCGCTTTCGCCCAAAATTCCACGCAAGCTTTTCCTGCGTCTGAATCATGTCGCGCAAGAGCGTATCGTTTACTGCCCGCCCGTGTGCAATAAATCCGGCAAGATAGGGACGAACTTTCCGCACACTTTCTTCAATAATCACCCGCTTGCGCGCGGTTTTCATATCACCAGGTGCGGAAAAAAACGGATAAAACCGGATTTTTCCGCCTTGATGCAGCCGGAGCTGACGGGCGCATCCGGCAGTTCCCCATAAATCAGGCCGGTTTGTGTCGTTAAGCTCTATTTTTAAAACACGTTCACTTTCTGGAATATGCTTATCAGAATCTTCGTCCAATTCTGCCTTTGCACAACTGAGTGCCCCTTCCAAGTCGGCGCGCCGTTCCCAGGAAAACCCTGACAATGTGCGAAACAATTCCTCGTTAACTTCTATCTTCGGCATACCCTAGCATAGCCCAGTTCCCTTCAAAATGTAAGACCATCGTCCCCTTTACACGACAGCGGAGAACAGGCACTAATACCGGCCTGTATATCCGGCTTTTTTAAGGGCTGCCTGTGTCGCAAGAGTGAGTTTTTTACATCCCAGGAAACTATCGTTGCTAAAGCTGATTTGCGCCGGAAATGTTACTGTTTCCAGGAGCACACACCCGTAAAAGGCGCGGTCTTCAATATTTACCGCATTGGGGAATGTTATATTCCGCAGGATTTTACATCCATTAAATGCTCCGTAGGAAATGGTCTGAACATGCCCTGTGTTGATAAGAGACGCCAGATTTGAGCATCCGTCAAAGGCGTTGCGGCCTATGACCGTTACTCCCGGCATTGATACGCTGGCAAGCATTTCGCAGCCGGCGAATGCCCAGCTGTCAATAATTGATACATTAGGCGGCAATTCGATGCGGCGAAGCGACCAGCAGGACATAAAGGCATACTCTTCGATTGTTTTAAGGCTTTTTGGCAAAACAACCGAAGTAAGCCCATACGTGCGGGCAAAGGCATTGCGGCCTATTGCCTTAACCCCCTCCGGCACTGCCACTGTAATTACCTTTACCGGTGCATTTTCAAAAACAGATTCGGGCGGCAGTTCGGCGCGCGGCCTGCCGATGCTGACTACCGGCACCCCTTGAATTATCGCAGGAATAACGACTTCTTTAAGCATGCCGATATAGCCGGTTACAACGGCTCCTGTTCCTTCTTCGTCAAGTTCAACGAGGAAATCGCCCTCCTGATTCGCGTGTAATCCCCCGCATACACTTACCAAAAGGAGCAGTGCTCCGTATATATGTTTTTTCATTATAGTGCTTTATCCCCAGGCAAAACTTAAGTTTCAAAACCCGCCTTACCTTAAAAGACTATACCACAGTTAAATTTACCCGTCAACCAGACCGCACAAGGGCAGGGTTCTGGTGTTGGGGGTTCGGGCTTTAGCCGGTATACGTTATCTAGCGCAGATAGCGCCGTTAACTCCGGTATACCGGCCAAAAACTGTCTGCTGTCCTCTACTTGATGCAGAATGCGGGAGCAACGCCGCAGTAGTCTGTATCATTGTTGAAGAATGCTGCTCCACCGCCGCTATTGATATTGCAAAAGAAAGTCGGCCCACTGTTCCTAAGCGAGGCAAGCCACCACGGAGTACCAGTGCTTGTACCATACAGGAGCTTTTTCCGGTTGGGATTATTTTGGTAAGCAGACAGTCTCCCTTGGTTTGATTCTGATGCAGCATAAGTGTTTGCGCCAAATACTTCATATTCTGTAGGCAAGAAGACAGAGGCCGTAAGTATAGATCCTCCTACATTACGATTAATCGCCCCTAGTGCGTCATTGGGCACCCCCGCAGCTATAAGTCCGGTAAGGAAATTCACCGTAAGATATGTATGCATTTCGCTGGCAGCGTATGTGGTTGGAGCGTCTGAGTACATCCGTCGCGTTGTCACTACATCCTCAAACTGAAACACCACGTGCGAATCTGCTCCGTTGCTGTTAATATCCTTATATGGGTTTATCCCTACAACCTTCACCTTAAGATTGGCAACGTTCGTAATGTCGCTTCCCTGGCCACCGTACTTATCCACCGAAAGGCTCTTTAACTGCACGTAGTCGCCTATCTTAACCATGCCCACCGACATGTTGGTTCCGGAGCCGGCCTCCTGCGGCGTGGTTTTAAGATACGCCGCAACCGCAGCAAACGTGGCTGTAACATCATTCTGATCGTAGTTGTTTCCGTATCCATCCTGCTTAATCCCAAACTTTACCATAAGATCGGTGCTCTCCAGAGCCCAAATCGCGTAAAGGGTAATATCGGCAGAACCTGTGTATGTACCGCCGGGCTGGAACATCGTTCCCGAATCGTTCGATTGCGTGTTCCAGCGCTTGAAGACTTTTCCCTCAGGAGGGGTAAGCGAGTTCGCCGCAATCGTGTGGGATGCCACCGGTCCAGTTGCACTCGGAGCACTACCGCTTGCGCCGTTGCTGTTGTAGGTAATACTCGAATACCTTTTATACACTGTTATGTTCCGGGAAGCCGGATTAAACGTATACCCTAGTTTGGCAGGCGTTACTGTTATGCTCAGGCTGGCAGACGCGGCGGCATTATCAACAACATTTATACTGGCGGTATAATTTAAGCCGGTAACACTAAAGCCTGTTTTTTCAACGCTGCCTGCGCCTGCACCGATGGTAATATCGTCAAGACTAAAACCGGCAACCTTCGCCGCAAACTCCCACTGAATCTGACCCGTCGGAGTTGAGCCGCCTGTGGTTCCGTTCTGTGTTAAGTTTTCAAAGGCTACCGTCGTGGTTATCTGGTTCAGTTCGGTTGTTGCGGGGCTTCCTGATATGCTGTATCCAATTGGATTCGCCACTGCGACTTGTACCGCATACCCCTGCAGCCATGTGCCCGTTATCCCCAGTGCCCAGGAATTACTGCCGGCTTTGGTAAGAAGTCCTTTCGTGTAGGTGCCATCTCCGCTGAGCGTAATGTCCGCCGCGGTAAGCGTCGTAACGTCATTGTTAAAGTTCAGTGTAAGCTGTGTGGTCACTCCGCCAGCGGACGTTCCGTTCGAGGTTACACCGGTCAGTGTCACCGCTGCCGGTGCTTTGACAGACGCCGAAACTGTATAGTCCCGCGTTGAATTATCCGCCGCGGTAACCCTGTAGACTTTGCTGGATGAAAAATCAACAGGATCGCTTTCGAAGGGATAAACCGCCACTGACGACCCTTCAATTTGAATATCTGGCGTAAACGTTGTTGAAAGCCCGGAAGGCAGGAAAACGGTTATCGTGTTTAGAATATCGTCTATCGATGTGGTGATAAGGTTTTTTACTTCCGTGCTTACATTGTCTACGGTAAAGCCTGTGATCTTCTTGGCATTGTTAGCCGCCACATTCATCCTGACATTGTAGTTGGTTTTCGTAGTACCGTCCGCCGCCGTGACTATGTAGAGTATCGTATTATTGGATGCGGCGTAAAAGTTTTGCGCGTTATTGGGGAGAATACTCGCGTTCGGGCTTAACGTGAATGTGGGGGTGATCGCCGTAATGTCCGTGTTGTAGGGCAGATTCACTGTGATGGTAAGCCCGCTCCAGACCACGCCGGTCTTGCCGGTAACGTCAATATCCGTGATGGCCGCCGTCGTATTAGGAAGGTGCGTTACGGTAACCGTATACACGCGGGGTTCGCCTTCCTCCGGTGTCACGGTAAACTCCACAGGCGCAGTGTAGTCCTGCGCCGTGCCCGGATCCGGCGCTATCGTAGGGGCGGCAAGGTCTATCTCCGCCTTCAGACTGCCAAGGTTCGTGCCATAAGGCACCGTCACAGTAATATCCCCCACAGTTCCGTCTTCAGAGTCTATAATCTCAGCCTCTGGATGGTCTATGCCGATAAATTGCCACGAGCGTATCGACTTGTCGGTTGGTCCGTATTTTTGGGTTTGTCCGTCGGAAGATGCGTCAAAACCGCTCGCCCGGCAGCCTAAGACCAGCGCCGAAAGAACTAGCGCTGCGCTAAAAAGTCTTAGTATATTGGGGGGGGGGGGGGGGCAAATTGGTACCGGAGGCCGGTTAAAAGCCGTCCGCGGCAGGCAATCCATGGCGGCAAATTGCCGCCCCGAGGTTGATTTTGTCAATTTCATAGAAGTCTCCTTATTTCAAATTAAGTTTTAAGTGCAATATACTACGGCTCAGGCGAAGTTGTCAAGTGGGGTGGTCATTTGGATCGGGAACTGACTGCCACGGCGGAGTCCGCCGAAATACCTCAAGACGGGCGGCAAATATGGTGATTTCAGCTCAAAGCAACAGTATTCACCATCACTATCTTCTTAAATGAACTAGTAGTTTGTTGTCCAATTTTTCTGCTTTTGTATATTGCAATGTACCTAAAAACAAGGATTTAGACGTAAGGAAAAACCAGTTATGAAAACAACAACACATAAAAGAACACTGAAGCTCAAAGGAGTGTTTTACACACTCTTTTTAGGGGTAATGATTTTAAACGGCGCTTGTTCCGCGGCAGGATCTTCTGACAGCGAACAAAATGTGGGAATATCAACCGTTGTGACAAAACAGTCCTACAAATGGCAGCGGGTAATAATGAATTCAACATCACCGCCTTTTTTTGGAAGTGCCGTTCGCGCGCTGGCATTTGGAAATGGCATGTTCGTTGCCGGCAGTGATATAGGTATGATTTCCTGGTCAACCGACGGCGGCAGTACGTGGGGAACGCCCTACAACATCGTTAGTGTACAGGCCGCCGGAACCGATATATCAATTAAAAAATATAACACGGTAATCAGGGCAATCAAATTTCTTGAAGGTAAATTTGTTGCTGTTGGCAATAGTGGGCTTATTGCCTGGTCAAGCGATCCTTCAGACGGGAATTCGTGGAACACTACCTCGTCTGTTGCGCTCGGCACAACGGATATTGAAACAACGATTAATAGCGAACTTTCAATAGTTCGTGCAGGT
>JAITHM010000136.1 GCA_031279965.1 Spirochaetaceae bacterium | reverse complement strand
GTTAATCGTAAAGCGGGCAAGTTCTTGAATATGATTAACAAAAAGACGGGTTTCTTCGTCACGGGGAGCGTCAAGTTCACGCAATTTGTCGGCAAGAAACACAATGGTTTCGTAATCCTCCGGCGTCTGTTCAATAACGTTGACTAATTCGTTAACAAGATGATTGTAATCGTCAAATTTTTTCAGTATCTCACGAATCCGGTATTGTGCGCTGTCGAAACGAATATCATCTTCACGAATAAATTCAGTAAGAATACGGAGCGCTTCGTTATAGCGCTTTTCTTTGACTAACCCATCGGCGCGTGAAAGCAGAGGATCCGCCCGGCCTGCGGAAAAAAGCGGTACGGCAGCCAGAAAGAGAACCACTACTATGCCCAATTGAAATATCTGGCGAATACCAGCAAGGTTGAGTGCTTTTAAGCGCATTCCGATACGAAAAGACCCCCCTTCAATTATCGGCTAAGTGCTTCTGCGCTTTTATTGTTTGATTATGATATTTAAGGCGGGTGAGGTTACTGCCAGATAACTTCTATAACGATAGGCCGCCGTCTAGGCAGTACTGGAGAAAGCGGAAAGCCTGCCTTTTCCAGAGAAGATTGCGTGTGCGCGGCAGTTATTGTAAGTGGGCTTGTTGCCGGCGGCCGTATTTTGACCCGCTCATTTTCGCCGATACCAATCGGCGGCGGCGGCACCAGCGCCGGTTTTTCTTTTTCGCTGGCAGCGGCATAAATAACCGACATACGTTCAAAACCATCGGCATCTTTCTCAAAAAGAATACTTGAACGCGAAAGCGGCGCTATATTTACGATTGCTCCATCAAGAAGAATTACTGCGGTACTGTTAAAGCCTGCTGAAATAAGCGTTCCATCGCCAAGCTTCATCCCTTCCACCGCACGAGTCCAGGCTGCAGCCGGTGTGATTTTAACATCGATTTGACCAGTAATACTCTGAATCACCGGGGGGCCGGCGCTCACGGCTGCAAGAAATACGCCGCTTACCAGAAATATAAATAAAACATGCAAGCCTTTTTTCATCGTAACCCTAGCATAAAAAAAACAATCAAAAAAAACAACCGCGCAAGAGTGGATGCCAGAATGCCTGCACTTACTTTCCAAAGATAGTGGTGTGAGATTGTGTGCGTCAGATGAGGGTTAGGGTAGACTGAAAAAGCGGCATTACATAAACTGTCGTTGTGGAAATATTCTATAACTTGTTTTGCCGGTTCCGGCAGCCTATTATTTCAGTTATAGGTTCGGGCGGAAAAACTTCGCTCGTCTGGAAGCTTTCCGCACATTACCATGATAGACGGACGCTCGTGACAACAACAACTCGTATGATGCTTCCATGTGCGGCAGACGGTCTGTACAACACGCTCCTTACCGAACCAAATTCTGATAAACATCCCGAACTAGGCATTACGCTTGCAGGCGTATGTTCCAACGGTAAATTTAGCTCGTTTCCGGTTGAACTTTTAGAAACAATCATTCCCCGTTATGATATTGTTATAATTGAAGCCGATGGCTCAAAAACACTTCCTCTTAAAGCCTGGGAGGAATACGAACCGGTTATAACTGCATCAACAAATATTACCATCGGTATTATGCCGCTGTGGCCGCTTGGGAAACGTGCGGAAAATCATCTTATACACCGCCTTCCGTTGTGGACGGCGCTTACCGGCTGTTCTCCAGGTGAAACACTCACCATAAGCCATTTTCTTAGGGCTGTTTTAGGTTTTGAAAACCGGCGCGGACTTTTCAGCAATGCCCGGGGAATGCGCGTGCTTTTTTTAAACCAGATTGAAGATGAAGAATCATTGAAAATCGCAGACGAATTTGCGCGGCAGATAACGTCTTCTGGCGTTGACATAATCATTGCCGGCAGTATTTACAAAAACAACGCCGTGCGTCTTCGCTAGACCGGAGTTTTTTTTTGTGCTAAAGTAGAGCATTGTTTTGTTTGACCGGTTTTGCAGCGCGTTCCGCAACGGCAGATGAACAAAGCTCAGGTGGTATATCTTGATAATAGATAAAATTCAAAATGGCATTGTAATTGATCATATCAAAGCAGGACAGGGCATACGAGTTTTCGACTGGCTTGGGCTTGGCAAATCACCTCATACGATTGCTTTTGTTGTAAATGCCGCATCCGCCCAAATGGAGAAAAAAGACATCATTAAGATTTACGATACAATTTCGATCAATTTTGAGCTTTTGGGGCTTATTGACCCGAATATCACCGTCAACATCATTGAAAATCAGGAGATTATTAAAAAAATTACCCTCCAGCTTCCAGAACGTGTCGAAAATGTGCTTATATGCAAGAATCCCCGCTGTATAACTTCAACTGAACGCTATATTCCCCATGTTTTTCGCCTTACTAATGTTGTTACGCAAACATATCGCTGTGAATACTGTGACGAAACAAGGACGGCAGAGGATTTTAGGTGAAGAAGTTCTTCCAGGACTTTAGGCTTGTCGATTCAAAACAAGATTTTGTGGGCAGTTTGCTGCTGGAAAATGATCTTATTACGGCGATTTTTCCTTCTCATGACCATTTGGCGGATAAATGCCGCTGTGAAGCTGCTGCGGTTTTTTCTGGCGATGGGCGGCGCATCCTTACCCCCGGATTTATTGATATTCACGCACATTTTCGTGATCCTGGTTTTCCGGCAAAAGAAACGCTGGAATCAGCCTGTCTTGCGGCAGTCCGCGGCGGCTGGACGACCGCAGTCTGTATGGCAAATACTATGCCGCCACTCGACACTGCTGAACGTGCGGCAGCACTGCGTTCCCGTGCCGCCGCGCTTGGCATTATCGACCTTTATCCGGTGCTTTCGCTTACGACGGCGATGGATGGCCGGGAAGTATCGCGGGCGTTTCAGAACCTCCATGAATACACGCCGCGCCTTTTTTCTGAAGACGGCAAAGACATTGAGCGTGATGATGTTTTCAAGGCAGCGCTTGAAGAAGCAGCGCGTTTGAAAATCCCGGTCTCCTGCCATTGTGATATTGATGGAGAAGCTACCGCAGTTCAACGGGCGCTCCGCTTTGGCCGTGAATCACATTGTCATCTTCATATTGCGCATGTTTCAACCCGTAAAGCCTGTGAGCTTATACGCAAGGCAAAACAGTCTGCGAATGGGTTTAACGTGAGCGTAGAGGCAACGCCCCACCATATTGCGCTTAACGCTGCCGATGCGGAACATTTGGGTGCGTCCACTTTCGGCAAGGTCGCACCGCCGCTTCGCAACGAAGACGACCGCCGGGCCGTCATCGAAGCATTGCAGGACGGCACTATTGACGCAATTGCGACAGATCATGCACCGCATACTCGTACTGACAAAGAAAAAAATGCGCCTGGGTTTATCGGCCTTGAAACGGCTTTTTCGGTAGTTAATACCATACTACAGAATGAAGGATTAACGCTTTCTGATATTTCCCGGCTTCTTTCTTCTGGACCGGCTGCGATACTTAATCTGCATGACCGTGGCGTTCTTGAGCCTGGAAAACGCGCTCATCTTGTCGTGCTCGATGCCGAAGAAGAGCTTGTTATAACTGAAAATTTTTCAT
>JAITHM010000117.1 GCA_031279965.1 Spirochaetaceae bacterium | reverse complement strand
CCTTTTCTCGTGATCCATGCGGATAGTTTACCGCGCGGATAGCTTGTTCAAATACAAAAACAGAAAATCCAAGCGTGGCGGCATCAAGGGCGCTATAGAGCACACAATAATCAGTCGCAAGGCCCCCAAGATAAACTGTTGTAATGGAACGTGCTTTAAGCATTCCTGCAAGACCTGTTGCAGTTGTTCTGTCGTTTTCGTAAAAAGCTGAATACGAATCCATTATGCGATTAATCCCTTTTCTCATAATGCAGGAAATGGGACGCAGATCAAGATCGTGGTGCAATTCGGCTCCCCAACTACCCTGCAAACAATGTTCAGGCCATGTGCCGCCCTGAACAGTGAATGAACAATGCTGTGCAGGATGCCAGTCCTGTGTTGCTATAACCGGTGAACCATTGTCAGTGAATTGGTGTGAAAATTTATTAAGCGGAGAAATTATTGCTTCGGCGTCATGTACCGCAAGTGCTCCTCCGCTGCAAAAATCATTCTGAACATCTATAATAAGAAATGCGGAATGTTTATAGTCTATCTTCATTTTCAATACCCTTAACGATATTCAATTTTCCGTATCATCCGGCGGGAAAATACAGGAAGTAATAAATCAAATTGTTCTTTGAGGGTCAATTCTTCCCGTTCTATCCAGTTGCCTTGGCTATCAAACGTGTAATCATAAACATAATAATAATTATCACCTGACAGCGGCATATCAGCATTTTCTTTTCGCATATTCATCTGTGCACGAACAAGCAGTTTTTTCTCATTGAGCTGATATTCATAGGACTGAATAAATTTTCCCTCTTCTGAATTCTCTTCTTGAGATGAATCTTCTTCAATATTCTGTTCTGCCTCGGATTTCTGTCTGTTATTCAGTATGCGATATTTTATGCCATAGCTATCATATAAAGCACGAAATATTCCTCGCTGTGAATACATCGCTGCTTTATTTCCAAAACTGTCATACGAATATGTGATTATTTTAACATCTTCATTTGTTTTAATTGTAATTGCCGCACATTGCAGCGGGTTATCAGAGCGCATATCAAGTATGGTAACAGATTGTGCTTTACCACTGTCAGAAAACCATGTTTCTATAATTCGTGTCCCTTGATACACAAATGATACAAACATATATGCCCCGTTAACCGAAATACGGGCAATAGACGGAGCAATCAATATTTTATCTCCAACCCGATAATCATATCCGTCATTATATTCAAGAATCTCAACTTTAAAATTAAATCCGTCACGCTCAGCAGTAAACGAACCGATACGTTCGCCATGTATCCCCATTTTTATTTGCAAATAATCTTCGCCGTCCCACCAGGGAAACATTTCCAGCATCCCCCGTGGACTTTTCTTTAAGGTAAGTGTGCGTTCCTGTGCGGCAGTTTCAGATTTATCTGCTTCACCAGCATTTGTTTCAGATTCTTTTGTTTCGGTTGAAGCTTTTTCAGTTTTTTCGATTGGAAGGGTAATATTTATTGCGGAAAAATCAGAACGTTCTAACAGCGTGAATGTATCAAAAAGCATAAGATCGTTTGAGTCCGGCTCGAACCGGAAAGCTCCTTGAAACGCTGTGCAGAGAACGAGACTTATCGCAATAAATCCGCTCGTCATAAGAAACTAAATTGCTGCTTTGCGGGCACGGTTCAAACCTTCAGCCGCCTCGTTATACGAGGGATTAATTTTAAGTGCACGCTCAAACGCCTCTGCAGCAGAAGCAAAATCACGTACTGACTCTCGTACAGTACCTAAACGGTACCACCAGAGCGATATACCTGGTTCAAGTTGAACTGCCGTTGTGTAAGCTATATCGGCAGAATGATATTTTTTTTGAAAACGATAGATTTCACCGATAAAAAAATATGCAACGGAAGTGCGATCTCCCTGAGGAAGATTTGCCGCATAGCGTTGCATATTCCTAAGTGATGCTTCAAAATCGTTGAGATAAAAATATGCTTCGCCCATCGTTTCGATAATGCGGTAATCTTCACGAATTCGCAGCGCCATTTGCCCCCAACGAATGACATCCATATATTTTTTTTGCCGCTGCAATGTCCAAGTAAGCGTTGCATAAGTATCCATTGTTGCTGTACCATTATCAATCTCGCTGGTACAAAGCTTAACTGCAGCGCTGTAATAATTATTCGCTTCGTCGATGCGCCCCCGCGCCTCAAGCTCACGGCCTGTACGATATGTATCCATTGCATTTGCTCGTTCCTGTGCAGAAAGCGGAAAAAATGCAACCGCTCCAAAAAAAAGAACAATAAATTGAGATTTCATACTATTTTATCGGCGTTTTTTAGGGATTTTCGTAGTCTTTATAGAGGAATCGCCGTATTTTTTTCTGGGCATTTTTTTCAAACTCACTTTCACGAAGGATCCAATGAGAAATTTTTTTATAAACAGGAAGCGGCCGGTTCACAGCTTCAATTTCTTTTTTAACAAGGCCCTGCACAAATTCAGCATTTTGCGCACATTCACCATAATCTTCGCATAAGGCCTCGTAATTTGGATAGATAGCCGCAAAAATATACTCGCCGGCTTCAGAATCTTTTCGCCCTACAACAAGTATTTCACCAATAACACGTGATCCGGCAAAATGCTCTTCAATCTCTTCAGGATAAATATTCTTGCCGCCGGACGAGACAATAAGATTTTTTTTACGCCCATTAATATAAATAAAACCGTCGTTATCTATGTACCCAAGATCACCTGTTTTAAGGAATCCATCTTTGGTAAAAACTTCTGCAGTTGCTTTAGGATTTTCATAATATCCCAGCATTAACGAAGGTGATTTTACCACGATTTCGCCGGTTTCTCCCGGTGCCAGGGAGCAGGTATCATCATTTTGATCAACAATACGCACCTGGGTGTCCTTTACTGCAAGACCGACAGAAACGTTATTTTTGTAACGTGGTGTATTTACGCTGACAAGGGGGCTGTTTTCACTTATACCGTAGCCATGTACAATATTAAATCCAAACGAATCAAAAAAATCTGCCGTCTTAGGACTTAGCGCCCCGCCGCCCGCCACCATGATTGTGATTGATTCAAGTCCAGCTTTTTTTCGTATCACTTTAAGGGCTTTTCTACCGAATTCAGGATTGCCCTGTTTTGCCTCTTTAAGAGCTTTTTTCCTTAAGATGTTCAACAGCCAGCGAATAAAAAACGGAAGTTTCCGGTATTTTGCGTTAATGGCCGCCATCACCTTATCATAAAGGAGCGGGACGGCAATAAGAAAAGTTCCTCGCGCATCGCGGATGTCGTCAATTACAATCTGTCCAACAAGCCGCTCCACAATGATCATCGGTACTCCAAATGATAATGGCGAAAGGAAAGAACATGTCGTTGGATAAGTATGATGAAGAGGAAGGACATTGATGAAAATATCTGATGTCTTGGGCTCAAGCATGAGCAATGCTGCGTTAACGTTAGCGATAATCCCTTTATGTGAAAGCACTACACCTTTGGCAAAACCTGTCGTTCCTGATGTAAATACGATAGAGCACGGATCCTGCTCATCAATTTCCTCTACAGTAGGAAGTTGTTCCGCCGCTGCATTTTTTCCAAATTCTTTGAATTCGTCACCGGTAATAATTATAGAAACCGCAAGCGCCGTGTCTTTAACCCGTTTAGATTGAGCAAATGCTTCTTTTTGTGCGGAAAAAACTGCCGCTTTTGCCGCAGTAATTTTGATTATGTTATAACACTCATCTTCAGAAACAAGAAAATCAACAGGCACTATCGTACAGCCGGTGATGACCGTACCAAGCCAAATAAAGATCCATTCGGGACGGTTTTCCGCCCACAACACAACCCGGTCGCCTTTTTTCAGTCCTGCGGCACGCAATCCGCGGGCAAAACGGCGGCACTCGGCGGCCATTCGTTTAAAAGTCCATATTGAAAATGTTTTTTGTTTCCCTTCGCGGTAGTAAATTGCCTGGTTATCAACATATTTTCCTTCAAGATCCTGGAGCCATGCAATAAAATTAGGATAGGGTAAATCCTCCCAGTCAACCATATACTCTTTGGGATCAAGCATAGAGTATTATTAGACCAAAACTAACATCTTGTCTACATAGCGATACTTTGCGACACTTTTACCGATGGCGGGCATTTTGGTAAGATGCGGCAATGCCTTCAAGATCCGTGCGGATAGTTTCGGCAAAATTGTCAAGCTCACTTAGATTATCATTGGGCACTTGATTCTTTAATCGTGAAAGACGTTCTTTAAGTGAATGCGCTGTCACCCGCAAAAGCGGCGCACCAAGCTTAATACATTCATGGGCCTTATCGTAAAATTCCATGATCAAACAAAGCAACTTTACCTGTTTTTCCGGCACACAGTACATATCAACTTCATCAAATGAATTCTGTTGTAAAAAACCATCTTTTATAATATCAGCTACAACAAGAATCAATTTTTGTTCATCTGGAAGAGCATCAGGCCCAATAAGCCGTACGATTTCGGCCAGACGCTGTTCACGTTTAAGGAGATCAAGCGCATTTTGCCGTGCTGCCGCCCATGAATGGTTTACATGCTCCCACCACAAAGTAACTTCTGCCGCATATTCACTGTAACTATTTATCCAGCTTATTGCCGGATAATGGCGGGCATTGGCAAGTTCCCGGTCAAGCGCCCAGAAGCAGCGAATAAACCGCTTGGTATGCGCCGTTACCGGTTCAGAGAAATCTCCGCCTGGCGGAGAAACTGCTCCTATAATCGAAACGGATCCTTCGGCGCCATTTAATGTCCCTACCCGCCCTGCCCGTTCATAAAATTCAGCAAGCCGCGTAGGAAGGTAGGCAGGGAAACCTTCTTCAGCAGGCATTTCCTCCATACGACCAGACAGCTCTCGCAAAGCCTCGGCCCAGCGGCTTGTGCTGTCTGCCATAATCGCCACATGATACCCCATATCCCGGTAGAATTCCGCAAGAGTAACTCCAGTATAGATAGAAACTTCGCGGGCGGCCACCGGCATATTTGAGGTATTGGCAATGAGTATAGTTCGTTCCATAAGGCTGCGTCCGGTACGCGGATCAATAAGATGCGGAAATTCAGTAAGCACATCTGTCATTTCATTGCCACGCTCACCACAGCCGATATAGACAATTACATCAGCATCACACCATTTGGCAACCGCATGCTGCGTCATGGTTTTGCCGGTACCAAAGCCGCCAGGTATAGCTGCAGTCCCGCCTTTTGAAAGCGGAAAAAACATATCAATAACCCGCTGCCCTGTTAGAAGAGGCTGATCTGCTGCCAGACGTTTTGCCTGTGGGCGGGGATGCCGCACAGGCCACCACTGGGCAACAGTAATTTCCGTTCCCGCACTGGTCGTTGCAACGGTACTTTCTACCGTCACATCACATTCCGGAACAAGCGTTACAAGCGTATCGTGAACAAGACCGCCGGTGATAGATGGCGGCACCATGATTTTGCAGACAACACTTGCTGTCTCGGCAACAGTGCCCAGAACAAGTCCTGGCGCGGCAATGATCTTTTCACCACGAGCAAGCTGTTCTGCAAGCACAGAATCAGGAACAAAATGATATCGTTTTTGCGTATCCAGCGGGTCGCAGCGGTCGCCAACGGCCATAAATGCCCCAGACTTCTGGTAAAGCGCCTCAAGAGGCCGTTGGATTCCATCATAAATTGTTCCAACAAGCCCCGGACCAAGCAATACAGAAAGCGGCCGTCCTGTCGACACGGCATGTGCGCCAACTTTCATGCCGGTATCATCTTCATAAATCTGCACAACAGCTTCGTCACCAGAGATTCGCACAATTTCACCAATAATACGATTTTCGCCAACCTCAACAACATCAAAAAGGCCTGCGCTTCCCATACCGGCAATATGAACAATAGGACCTGAAATACGTGTTACCCTGCCATGTGCTAATTCAGACATTATTATCTCCCAGCAAGGCCGCACTTAGCTCTGTTCTTTTGACAAGAAGCAGCTCTTCAACTTCAGCACGAGCGGATACGTTAATACGAACCGCAGGCATATCGAATATGAGCGCTACATCAGTTTCCCCCCAAAGAGTATCCTGAGGCCTAGTTTCTCTAAATTCCCATGACGAACAACCAACCCCGCTCTTTGAAAAGACTGCCGCAAATATGCCGTCAAATTCAGTCCGGCTTAAAAGCTGAAGCGATATGGACACTTGTGCCGTATGCAATGAAGTAAAATCATTCTGAAAAGCTTCCTGAATGCGAAAAACAAAAATACGCTCAAGTATTTGAAGAAGATCTTGCCGGCTAAGTCCTGACAAAAAAGCCCTTGCTGCATCATGCAAGGAGCGCTCAGAATATTCATACTCTAAACGTCGTTTATCAAGCACCAACCGTGCAGCAATTTCAGCTTTACGAGCATCAAGTTGTGCGGAAAACCGCTCTTTTTCCCGAATAAGAGCCGTTTCAAGGCGCTCCCGCCACTCAGATTTGACATGCTCGATAGCAGCAGCCGTATTTTTTTGGATCTTGTCCGCTTTTTTTCGTGCGTCAGCCTCAATTTCACGATCAAGGCTATCGGTAGACTTTAGCTCTTCCATCCTTCAATAATTTAAGCATACCTCCCTCCCCTCTTTTTTGTCTACCACCCGCGCCCAGCCATACACACTCCACACCGGATTGGAAAAACTCCCGCTATTTCGCAAAGAGGTCAAGCTCAGCGCGAAAAGCATCATCAGCCTCGGATTCATCAATAGTACGAATAATCTTTCCCTGTTTAAAAAGAAGTATTGTCGTACCGGTTCCCGTAATGCCAAGATCAGCGTTGCGTGCTTCACCTGGGCCATTAACAGCACAACCCATTACCGCTACGGTAATATCTTTATTAAGCGTGTAAAGTTCATCGCGCCATTTTTCAGTAAAACGATGCGTGTCAAATCCGGCGCGGCCACAGCGTGGACAGGAGATAATGCGCACACCGCCGGCTCTGCCGGAAGCAAGCAGGATTTCCCGTGCGGCGATAAGTTCATTTTCAACCGAATCAGAAAGCGAAACTCGCACAGTAGCGCCGCACCCCGCAGAAAGTAATCTGTAAAGCGCTGCCGTATTCCGTACAACGCCCGCAATAAGCGGCCCTGCTTCTGTTACGCCAATGTGAAGAGGAATTTTATAACGTGCGGCAAAAAGTTCATTTGCTTCAATAGTCTCGGCAACTGAAGATGCCTTCATCGAAACAACAACCTTTTCAAAATGAAATTCATCGAAAAGCTCAAGCTCACGTTCAGCCGCTTTAACCAAAGCTTCCGCCAGCCTCATGCCGTCATTCACGGCACGCCGCAAATCGTGCGGGAGGCTGCCCGCATTTATACCTATGCGGACAGGTACATTTTTTTCTGCGCAACGGTCAAGAACAGCATGCCGTTTTTCCTTTGAGCCAATATTACCAGGATTTATTCTGATTTTAGCAATGGGGAAATCAAGACAGCGTAAAGCAAGCTTGTAATCAAAATGAATATCAGCAATCAACGGCAATGAAATCCGGGCGGCAAGAGCGCCAAGCGCACCGGCACTCGCTTCATCAGGCACCGCAAAACGAAGAAGCTGACATCCAAGCCGCTGCAAACGATCAAGCCGTGCAATAAGGGCATCTCCTTCTTTACCGGCAAGCGCAGCCGCGTTAAAAGGATCTTTCCACATTGTCTGTGCCGCTACCGGAGAACCTTCTCCCAGCACAACAGCACGGACATGGCCAAAACCGCCTACGACAACACTTCGGGCGAATGGCATTGTTTTGCCTCGTTCCAGTACTGATCCATGACAGCAAGATTTTCATTAGTCATTGGAATTCCACGGCCACGCATGGACTTTTCCACAAAACGGAAACGTTCGATAAATTTGGTGTTTGTCCGCTGAAGGGCAACAGAAGGATCTACGTTAAGATAACGGCATAAATTCACAATGGAAAAAAGAAGATCACCAAGCTCTCCTTCAAGTGCGGGAGAAGAAGGTTTTTCAAGTTCTGCACGCACTTCATCAAATTCTTCGTTGATTTTCGCAAAAACGCCTTCAAGCGAAGGCCAGTCAAAACCGGCTTTTGCCGCTTTTTTTTGCAGTTTGAATGAACGCTCCAGCGGAGGCAGCGCCTGAGGAATATCATCGAGCACGGAATCTTTCGGCGCACGTCCTTCTTCTTCAATCTTAATACGCGCCCAATTGACAAGTACTTCGTCAGAATCTTTGACGTGCGCCCCTCCAAAGACATGCGGATGCCGGCGAATAAGCTTTTCAGCAAGACTTTCAAACACAGATGCCGCTGAAAACACACCATCTTCTTCAAACATATACGTCAGCATTGTTACAACGAGAAAAACATCACCTAATTCTTCTTTGATATGTTCCGCGTCATCTTCATTGATTGCTTCGATACATTCGTAGCTTTCTTCAATAAGAGCACTCCGCAAGCTGCGCGGCGTTTGCTCACGATCCCACGGGCAGCCTTCCGGTGAACGGAGTTTTTTTATGATTGAATAGATACGTTCAAATGCAGCCGCTGTCATTTGCTGTGCATAACCTCAACTCCATTCCATGTGTCAGGCGGCGGATTTTTTTGATATGCCGTGCAGCGTTCCAACATCATAGCGGCGGCATTGTCGTTCACAAGCAGCGAAGAAACGTTACTAAACGCGGCAGCCGCCTGTTCAAATGAACGCGCATAAAAAAGTTCCATAGCCTTGTTATGAAGCCCCCATGCTTCCTGTTCAGAAGCGGTAAGATCACGTTTAATCGTATATATTTTTACACCGCGAGTCTTGCCCTTTACGGCAACGGTATCCAGCAAACGGGCATGAACACCGCTGACAGCGGCATAAAAACTCTCAGAAACAAGAATTTCCGCATGATACATTTTAGTAAGCCCTTCAAGGCGCGAGGCAAGATTTACCGAATCACCTATAACGGTATAATCCATCTTTCGTTCACTGCCGATATTACCAACCGTTACCAGTCCATAATTAATGCCTATGCCGATATGAAATTCAGGTTTACCGAGCTTCTGTTGGGCTGAATTAAAGTCGCGCACGGCATCAAGCATATCAAGCGCGGAAAGTATCGCATTCTGAGCATCATGCTCATGTTTTACCGGAGCGCCCCAAAATGCCATAATCGCATCGCCAATATATTTATCAACAATACCACCGCGGTTCATGATAATATCAACCTGATTAGAAAAATATCTGTTCAATGAATTGACAAGCTCATCCGGTGCCATGCCTTCAGAGATGGTTGTAAATGAACGAATGTCAGAAAAAAGTATTGCAAGCTCGCGGTTTTCTCCTGTCAACATTGATTCAGGCGACGCAAAAAATTTATCAATTAAATCTTTTGGAACATATTTTTGAAAAATTTGCCGTATCCGTTGTTCTGTTTTTTGGGCTAACACTGATTGAAAAGCAAAGCGCTTGGCACGCTGCCACGACTTTTCAAGTTCGCCTATCATAATATTAAAAGTTTGAGCAAGCCTTCCTGTTTCATCGTTATATTCAACTTCAACACGCGACGAAAGATCAGCCGACCCAATGATTTTTTGCATGGCATTTACCGTAGTGTCAAGCGGGCGTGTCAGTGCACGGGCAAAAAAGAACAACAGGATAACGGCTGCAAGCGATGAAACGGCCAAAATGATTATTGTCTGAACAGTAATACGGTCAACATCACGATAGAACGCTCTGTGTTCTTCGGTTAAACAAACATACCAGTCAAAAGGGGCAAAATAAAATGCCATAATAACAAGTTCGCGGCCATCAAAATCTATATTCCGCAATGCCCCTGTATCTGCACGAATATCTGCAAGCACTGCACGAGCCTGCTCCTCCGTTAAACCAATATCACGTGTTGCCATCTCAACTTTGCCTTCGCTGGAAAGTGCGAACACAGCTTCGGTGGGCGAAAGCGCTACGCTGCGCGCATAGGCTTCTACAGCACCCTTCGCCGCGGCAACCATCTCGGGACGCCCGTCATACCCGTTATCAGCAAGCAACGTCCACTGATTATGCGCGTAATTTTCAAGCTCGTAGATTTTAAAACTGAGAAATTCACGCGCCATGCGGGTAATACCGTTAGTTGCGGAAAACCAGCTTGCCGCCTCGGCAAGCACCAGTGTAAGGATAAGAATGGGAAGAACTACAAGAATAATTTTGAATCTGACGCGCATAAAGTAAGGCTATCACAATTTTTTCAAAAACGTAAGCCTGCCGGCAAACCCAGAACGAGCACATTTTGGGCGCATCCGCCTGCCTTTGGCAGGCAGACCGGGCTATCCGCTGCAAGTCCTCGCCCCGCTTCGCGGGGCTGCGGGCTTTCCGCTTCTATCCCTTGCGCGGCGGCGGACGCTTCCCGCCCGCCGTTGCCGTATGGCCTTTCCTGGGTGAGCGGGGCGTGTGGAAATTCGCGCGTACAAAACTAGTTGGCCGGGGACTTTGCTGACGCACGCTTTGGCGTGGCCGGAACTCTAGCCGCCAAACGTTTTGCCCCCGCGAATTTCCACGCGCCCCGCCCCACCTCACCCAGCGAAAGCGCGCGAAACGTTGAGCGCGGCCTTCCGGCGGGATGCTACTGCTCGCTTGAACTGCCGGAAAGCCGCTCTCTAATCTGCTCGGCGCTCAACCCTTCGTTTATCAGTTTTAGTATGTCGGCATGCCCTTGTTGGATACCTCGCTCTAGGCCTTCCTGTAAGCCTTCTTCTTTACCCTGCCGCAGCCCTTGTTTCAGGCCGCGCCGCAGCCCCCTCTTTAGGCCCGTATCGCGGCTGTAGGCAAGCCGCGC
>JAITHM010000113.1 GCA_031279965.1 Spirochaetaceae bacterium | reverse complement strand
TAAATATTTTTTGTTTTGTTTTTTGCCTGTCCCATCCAACACTTTCTGCTGTGGGTGGGGGGGGGGGGGGCGGGCCCAAATGAAGATCCGCACATGTATGAATACCCGCACCGCCTGCCCGAAAGCCGCATAAAAAGAGCCCAATTTTGCTGTTGAAAAAGGTTATTCATCCTCATAGTTTAGAATATATCACAGTCTGAAAGATACGTCAAGCAGTTTAAAATCAACGCGCCGGTGGGCAGGCATAGACCGTACCAAATCCAAAGTTCAACCCAATTCACATGTTATACTACTTCCAAAAATATAATATCATACGCTTTAAGAATAATTTGACGAGGCTTTTCAAATATAGTATACTGCTTTACTAGGATATAGCGGAGGCAAAAGATGCCGGAAAGAAAGGTGTATTTAGATTATAACGCCACCACGCCGCTGCACAACGAAGTAAAGGCCGAAATGATAGCAGATTTGGATGTTTACGGCAATGCTTCCAGTATGCACAGTGACGGACGGGAAGCGCGGGCGCGGATTGAAAAAGCGCGGCGTTCAGTTGCGGCGCTGATTGGCGCAAAACCGGAGCAAATTGTGTTTACATCCGGCGGATCAGAATCTAACAACATGGTTTTTCAAACAATGCGCGATGTTATCCGCAGCGGAACTGACGGCCGGAATGAGCTTATTATAACCGCCATTGAACACCCGTGTGTGCTTAATTCGGCAAAGTATATGCAGTCGCTTGGCTGTAAAGTAACCATACTCCCTGTGGACGAACACGGAAAGATCAAAATGGATGCGTATAAAGCGGCGCTCTGTGAAAGAACTTTGCTTGTTTCAGTAATGTTTGCCAACAATGAAATTGGCGTTATCCAAGATATTGGTAAAATTGCCGCCCTTGCCAAAGAAGCCGGTGCGTGGGTTCATACCGATGCCGTGCAGGCTGCCGGCAAAATTCCGGTGGACGTTACCGCGTTGGGTGTTGATTATCTTACACTGTCGTGCCACAAAATCTATGGCCCTAAAGGCGTTGGCGCACTTTTTCGCCGCCAAAATGCACCGCTTATGCCGCTGATTCACGGGGGGCATCAAGAAGACGGCTTTCGGGCGGGTACGTATAACAGCCCCGGTATTCTGGGGTTTGGCAAGGCGGCAGAGCTTGCCCAGGCCGGCCTTGATGAATATCAAAAAAAGATGAGGGCTTTGCGGATACGCCTTCGGGATGGGCTTTGCGAAAAGATTCCCAATATCAAGGTGAACGGCCACCCTGAAGACGTGCTGCCCAATACGTTGAATATTTCAT
The DNA here is from genome assembly GCA_031279965.1 of Spirochaetaceae bacterium. GTDB lineage: Bacteria > Spirochaetota > Spirochaetia > Treponematales > Breznakiellaceae > JAIRPU01. The sequence goes on along the minus strand of JAITHM010000113.1, from coordinate 5,012 downwards.
TTCCGGGTTCAGAAGGAGAGGCAATACTGCTCTCGCTTGATCTTAAAGGAATTGAAGTTTCCACCGGTTCTGCCTGCGCATCAGGAAGTCTTGATCCTTCTCATGTGCTCATGGCAATTGGCGTGTGGCCGGAGCTTGCCCATGGGTCGGTACGTTTTAGCATGGGATTGAACACAACAGAAGACGATATTGATTATGTTATAGAGACAATGCCGCCTATTATCGCGCGTTTGCGGGCAATGTCTACTGTTAAGTAGGAGAAAAAATGGATTGGTTATATACGGAGACCGTAAAAAAGCATTTTACAGATCCTCAAAATGTTTTGATGGATGCTGAAGAAAGCTGGCCGTGTGATGGACGCGGGCAGACAGGAAATATTAAATGCGGCGATCAAATGCTCATGCTTTTACGTATTAAAGATGATGTGATCACTGATTGCCGCTGGAAAACCTATGGCTGCGCCAGCGCAATAGCATCTACAAGTGTTCTTTCCGAGATGATAAAAGGTAAAAACATTAGGGATGCATATACCATCAAGCCGGAAGATCTTGTTCAACAACTTGGCGGACTGCCGGATCATAAAATTCATTGTTCAGTACTTGGGGACAAGGCATTGCGGGCGGCAATAGATGATTATCTTACAAAGACTGGGAGGTCTGGTATGTTAAAAGAAGAAGCGCAAGAAATTTGCCACTGTATGGGTGTTACCGATAAAGACATCGAAAACGCCTATAAAAACGGAGCACGAACCTGGGAGCAACTGCAAGCAGCAACGAAAATCGGAACCGGCTGCGGCAAGTGCGAAGACGAGGCTCTAGAATATCTTCACAGCCTTGAACATATTTACAATTAGTGCTTAGTTTAAATTTTCCAAAAGGCTGTCAATTTCTTTGACAGCCTTTTCATATTCAAGTGATTCAACCAGCATACCAATAGTTTTTAATGCTGTAGTGGTAGTCTTGTCAAAGGTAAAATCCCGCAGTTTGTCAAATGCCGCACTTGCCGCCGCCGCCTTGCAGATATTGCAGGCCGCTTTCGTTTCCTCAAGCAATGATTTAAAAGCGCCGCTGCTTATCTTGTTTCCCGGTATATTACGGTCTTCAAAAAGCTGTGTTTTGGTAATCCTTGCGTAAAATGCCCGCATAGCCCCAATAAATGCAGGTGTTTCTTCCCTACAAATTGAATATGCTTCATCACGGTTTGCAGGAATATAGTCAGTATCTTCTTCGTTCTGTACCGCTAGGTGTGATGTAAGAAAACGTCCTGCATATTCAAGTTTTTTTGCCCAGGACGAAAGCGCCGCAAACCCAATAATGGCAAATACTCCTTTATACGCATGAAGCTTTACCGCATATTCTTTCCATGTTTCGTGCGCCAGTAAATTCTCAATTGCCGTTATTTCAGCATCAAAATTCAAACAAAATTGCCGGAGTACTTTGATATAACTGATGGCTTTACCTCCAGTATGAATAATGCCTTTTTCAATATCAAGACCTGCGATTTTAGAAAGCTTGTGCAGCACAATATTACCATGGATGTTGCCAAGCGTCCTTCTGCTGTTAGACCGCCTATCATGCTGTTTCCGCCGTTCACCGCGCCGCCTGTTTACATGAAGCAGTTTTTCGGAGGGAAGCCATTTAGCAAGTATTTCGTTAAGACGCTCAGGAATAATAGGCTTGCTAAGAAAATCATTCATTCCAGAGCTTAAAAACAGCTCGCGGTAACCGGCAACGGCATTGGCGCTTAAGGCAACTATAGGCAGAGTCTTAAAGTAGTCACCTTCAAGTTTACGAATTTTCTGTGTTGCTTCAATACCGTCCATATCGGGCATCATGTGATCCATAAATACAAGGTCGTAATGATTGTCGCGCACTTTTTGTACGGCTTCGTTACCGCTCATTGCAGCGTCTGCAGTAATATTGTGCTGTTCAAGAAATCCGTTGGCAACGGTAATATTTGCCTGCATATCATCAACAACCAATATTTGAATTTGATTTTGCGGTTTTGCGTAGACAAAGCGTGATAAATTACGCAGTTTGTCAAGCTGTTTTTGATTCCCCGCAGTAAGTGGAACACGAATAATAAATTTTGAACCTTTGCCATACTCACTCTGAACCTCCATGCTGCCATCCATCAGCGTGAGCAATTTTCGTGTTATTGCAAGTCCAAGGCCAGTACCTGTTATGCCATAATTTTTTTCTGTGTCAACCTGTTCAAATGTGTTAAAAATACGTTCTATATCTTTTTGTTTAATTCCTCGGCCGGTATCTTCAACAAGCGCCGTTAAGCAGGCCCGTCCGCCGTGTTCTTCTTTCTTTAGTGTGAATTTAACATACCCGTCATTGGTGTATTTGACGGCGTTATTGATAACGTTTGTGTAGATCTGCCGCAAACGGGTTTCATCGCCAAAAAGCACTTCGGGAATTGCTTTGTCAAACTCTGCAATGAAAGGCAGATTTTTATTTTGCGCAGAGAATTTTGACATTGATACGATATTGTCAAAAAGCTGGATAATGCGAAAATTTGCCGGCAAAAGAGAAAATTTTCCCGCTTCGATTTTCGAAAAATCAAGAATATCATTGATAATATTAAGCAGCGAGGCAGACATTCTTTTTATATCATCAAAATATTTTTGTTGTTTTTCGTTAAGATTCTCTGTTGGCATAAGAGCGCTCATGCCAAGTATCGTATTCATTGGTGTTCGTATCTCGTGGCTCATGCTGGCAAGAAATTCACTTTTTGCACGGTTCGCCGCTTCTGCCGCTTCTTTCATCATAACAATATCAGTAATATCAAATATTTGGATATAGGAGCCCTGGGTTGTTCCTAATATTTTTCCGCTAAACACCTTAAAATGTTTTTGCTCATTATTTACTTTAATTTGGATCATATCAATCCAAAAATCATGGCCGGCGGTAAACTCAGAAAAAATCTGCCTTACTTTTCCATCAGCAAAACAATCAAGAAGCGGCTTATTTATGCAATCTTCCTGATTTTCAACACCAAGAAAGGCGGCAAACGGCTTGTTGACGTAGCGAATGCGTTTTTTTGAATCAAGAAAAACAATAGAAGATGATGAAGTAGACATCAGCGTAGAAAAAAAATCTATCGCGTTTTCAGCGGTTAACTGTTGGGCAGAATCTTGCGTGTCTATCATAAATTATACCTCTACGGCATCTTCAAGCGAATCAATAAAATTCTCTGCCCCCAGAATATCAATAAATCCCGCTTTAATAAGCGCCGCCTTTGGCTGGGTGCCGCATTCTGTTAAAATAAGGCGTATTTTTTGCTTGCGGCAGTTCATTAAAAATGATTCCAGAGCAGCAATACCTGTTGAATCAATTGCCGGTACCGAACGCATTCTAAGTATAATTTTTTTTGGCGTTTTAGAAAGATGCCGCAACGTATTTTGCAGCATATCAGCAACGCCAAAAAAAAACGGGCCTGAAATTTCAAAAATATCAGTATCTTTGCTGCTTAACGCCTGTATCGATTGGGCGGTACGCTCACGAATATCACCGTAGGCAAGATGCGCGATAAGCTCGTCATTTTCCATGCGAATATCAGCTATTTCAACCATGCGACGCATAAACAAAAATACTGCAAGCAGCACACCAACAACCACCGCATAGCTTAAATCAACAAGGACGGTAAGAAGAAACGTTGTTATTAGTACGCTTACATCGCTTTTGGGAGCCGTGCGGATAATGCGAATAAAGCGGGGAACATTGCTCATGTCCAAAGATACAATGATAAGCACTGCAGAAAGGCATGAAAGCGGAATAGCAGATGCGGCAGGCGACAGAAAAAGAATAAACAATGTAAGTGTTGCCGCATGGATAATGCCGGCTACCGGGCTAACGGCACCTGCTTTGATATTGGTCGCCGTACGCGCAATTGCTCCTGTCGCCGGTATGCCGCCAAAAATAGCCGACGCAATATTCCCTACCCCCTGGGCAATAAGTTCTGTATTTGAATTGTGCCGGTCGCCTGACATGCCGTCGGCGACTACCGCAGAAAGCAGCGATTCAATGGCGGCAAGTAATGCTATTGACAACGCTGCGGGAAAAACCTCCCGGAATACGGTAAAATTGAGTGCCGGAATATCGGGAACAGGCAGCGTTGAGGGAATACCGCCAAAGCGCGTTGCTATAGTTTCAATTTCCAGTGTTTGCTGAACAAGCACCAACGGTATGCCTTCCGAAGGTGCATCAACATTGTGCAGAGCATATTTTAAAAGTGTTACCAGCGCCGTTACCACCAGCACTCCTGTTGCCGCAGCAGGTGTACGCGGAGCACAGCGGCGAACAATAAGAATAATTGCCATGGTAAGCAAGCCTGTTATAAGCGTTACAATATCGATGCTTCCTGCAGCTTGAATATGCTCCATCCATTTACTGATAAAATCAGGCGAGCTTTTTTCGATATTGAGTCCAAAAAAATCCTTGATTTGCTGAGAAAAAATCAACAAGCCAATCCCTGTGGTAAAACCTGTTGTGACCGGATAGGGAATAAATTTGATGAAACGTCCCAGTCCGAAAACACCCATCAGTACCAGAATGATGCCGGCAAGAACAGTTGCCGCGATAAGCCCCGCCATGCCATAAACTGAAATGACATTGAAAATGATCACGACAAACGCGCCCGTAGGCCCGCCAATCTGAAAACGGCTCCCTCCAAATGCGCTGATGCAAAAACCGGCTATAATCGCCGTATAAAGCCCTTGCGCGGGAGTGCCGCCGGCGGCAATACTGAACGCCATTGATAGCGGCAATGCGACAATCCCCACAATTATGCCGGCAATACAGTCTTTTCCAAACATCTCGAAGGAGTATCCGCCGCGCCGTCCAAGTTCCGCGGTGCGGGGAATCAAGTCTTCACCATGAAAAAGTTTTAATGGACGCACAAAAATAGCATAGCAGAAAATAGCCGCCGTGAGTAGTGGTAAAAGACGGGATGTTAGGGAAATCAATTTTTACATTTTGCGGTATTCCGTGCTATTACTGGCTACT
>JAITHM010000105.1 GCA_031279965.1 Spirochaetaceae bacterium | reverse complement strand
CCGTGGTGGCAGGGCATTACCACAGGCATTATGCTGTGTTTCTTTATTGTGCTGCAAAGTATTATTTTGCGTTACCGGAACAGACGGCGTGTTTCAAGCTAGAGGATCTATATTTATGGACACAAAGCAATCAATCATCGAAGGGAGAACAGTACTTGGCATCGAGCTTGGTTCCACCCGCATTAAAGCGGTGCTGATTGACAGCGGATACAACGTCATTGCAGCAGGCGGCCATGATTGGGAAAACCGGCTTGAAGACGGAATCTGGACCTATCACCTTGACGATGTGTGGGCAGGTCTCCAGGACAGTTTCCAAAAACTTTCGGAGGAAGTTAAGAGGCGTTACGGCGTTCCCCTTGTTAAAGCCGGCGGTATCGGCATTTCTGCGATGATGCACGGGTATCTGGCGTTTGACAAAACCGGTACGCTGCTCTCTCCCTTCCGCACATGGCGCAATACCACTACGGCAGAAGCCGCCGCTGTGTTATCTGAAACGTTTCAGTTTAATATTCCCCAGCGCTGGAGCATAGCTCATCTGTACCAGGCGATCCTGCATAACGAAAGCCATGTAAAAGATATTGCGTTTATAACCACTCTGGCAGGTTACGCGCATTGGAAACTTTCAGGCTGCAAAGCGCTAGGCATAGGAGATGCCAGTGGTATGTTTCCTGTTGATAGCAATACCAACGCCTTTAATGCAAAAATGCTCAATCAATTTGATAAACTTATAGCAGGCCGGGGATTTGGCTGGAAACTGGCGGATATACTTCCCAAAACGTTATGCGCCGGGGAGCGCGCCGGAACGCTTACTGCGGAAGGGGCCGCCCTGCTGGATACCACAGGCGGCTTACAGTCAGGGATTCCCCTCTGCCCACCTGAAGGCGATGCCGGAACCGGTATGGTTGCAACCAACAGCGTAGCAGAACGTACCTGCAATATTTCGGCGGGAACATCGGTGTTTGCGATGATCGTTATGGAAAAAGACTTGTCCCGAATGTACAGCGAAATTGACATGGTGACCACCCCTGCGGGAAAGCCTGTCGCCATGGTACATTGCAACAACTGCACCAGCGATCTTGATGCATGGGTTAAGCTGTTCAAAGAGCTGGCGGAATACGCGGGTGCGGAAATTGAAAAGAGCGCGTTATACGATATTTTATATAACAAGTATATGGAGGCTGATACAGACTGTGGCGGCCTTGTTGCGTATAACTATTACGGAGGCGAACCTATCAGCGGCATTGAAGAAGGCCGCCCCTTATTTGTGCGTTTCCCTGACAGCAGTTTTACGCTGGCAAATCTCATGCGGACTTTGCTTTTTTCCACGATGGCCACCCTGCGGCTGGGCATGGATATCCTTACTAAAAAGGAGCAGGTACATATCGATAGCATACTGGGGCATGGTGGTCTTTTCAAAACAAAGGAAATTGGCCAACGTATGACGGCGGCGGCTTTGGAAACGCCGGTAACGGTTATGGAATCCGCCGGAGAGGGAGGGGCCTGGGGCATTGCCCTGCTTGCCGCTTTTATGCTGCTGAAAGAGTCAGGTGAAACGCTGGAAACCTTTTTGGGCCGCAAGGTTTTTGCAGGTCTTAAAGGCAGCACCATTGCACCGGACGAAGAAGACGCACAAAGTTTCAAGCAATTTATGGAACGCTACACTGCGGGACTCGATATTGAACACGCCGCGGTAACTCATCTTAAAAGAGGTTGAAATATGAATCTAAAACAATTTGAATTTTGGTTTATTGCGGGAAGTCAGGACCTGTACGGGGAGGAAACTCTTAAAAAAGTGGCGGAACACGCCCGTATTATGGCCGATGAATTTAAGAACGATCCGCTGCTGCCCGGCACAGTGATGTTAAAGCCAACCGCCATAACGCCTGCGGCAATTCGCCGTCTCTTTGAAGAAGCCAATGCTTCGCCCGCCTGCGCCGGAGTTATCACCTGGATGCATACGTTCTCGCCTTCAAAAATGTGGATACAGGGTCTGGCGATAAATCGCAAGCCCCTGCTGCATCTGCATACGCAGTTCAACCGCGATATACCCTGGGCAAATATCGACATGGACTTTATGAATCTGAATCAGAGTGCCCACGGCGACCGCGAACACGGCTTCATACACGCCCGTATGCGGCTGCCCCGCAAAGTGGTGGCAGGCTTTTGGCAGGATGCCGAAGTACGCCGCCGCATGGGAGTATGGATGCGCACAGCAGCGGCCCGCGCCGATGGAATGAATTCTGTTATTATGCGCTTTGGCGACAATATGCGGGAAGTCGCCGTAACCGAAGGCGACAAGGTGGAAGCGCAGATCAAGTTCGGCTGGCAGACCAACACCTGGGGAATCGGCGACCTTGCGTCACGTTACGCGAAAATCAACGATAAGCAGGCGGAAAAACTTGCTGCGGAATACGAAACCGCATATAAGCTGGTTCCTGAATTAAAGCAGCCCGGTAAAGCGCGTAACGCACTTCTGGAGCAGGCAAAAATCGAAATAGCTCTTAAAGAAATGCTGGAGGCAGAACACGCAGGCGCTTTTACTACCAGCTTTCAGGACTTACACGGGCTGCCACAGCTTCCTGGCCTTGCCTGCCAGCGGCTTATGGAGCAGGGCTACGGCTTTGGCGCGGAAGGAGACTGGAAACAGTCTATGCTTACCCGCGCCGCAAAGGTGATGGCCACGGGACTGCCCGGCGGTGTTTCCTTTATGGAAGATTACACCTACCATCTGGAGCCGGGAAACGAAGTGGCGTTAGGCGCTCACATGCTTGAAGTGTGCCCCAGTATTGCCGGGGAAAAACCCCGCATCGAAGTGCATCCCTTGGGGATAGGCGGCAAGGCCGACCCCGCCCGCATGGTTTTTGACGCTGCTCCCGGCCCCGCAGTGCTGGCAACATTGATAGATTTGGGCAGCCGCTTTAGAATGATCGTCAACGAAATTGAAGCCGTTAAAATTGAAAAAGATATGCCCCGGCTGCCGGTGGCCCGCGCCTTGTGGAGACCCTGGCCCAGCATGACTGGTGCCGCCGAAGCGTGGATACTTGCGGGTGGTACGCACCATTCGATATACGCGAGCGCGCTTACATCGGAGTATTTCCGTGACTGGGCGGAAATGAGCGGCATCGAGTGCGTGCTGATTGACCGTAACACGAAACCGGAGCGCCTGCGGGATGAACTGCGCTGGGCGGAAGCGTACTGGTCAGGGAGATAATACCGAAGCATGGACAATTACAAAAGCCTGCGTGAAGAAGCATTTGAAGCGAATCTGGAAATACAAAAACAGCGCCTGGCGATTTACACCTGGGGCAATGTTTCGGCGTTTGACTCATGCAGAGGTATCTTTGCCATAAAACCTTCGGGAGTTCCCTACGACAAGCTTACTCCAGAATCGATGGTGTTAGTCGATGTGGAAGGAAACATTGTCGAAGGAAAGCTAATACCCTCATCCGATACCAAAACGCACCAGGTTCTGTACCGCGAGTTTGCAGCCGGCGGTCTTGCCCCGCAAATCCGGGGTATTACCCATACCCACTCAGCCTTTGCCGTTGCATGGGCGCAGGCGTGTAAATCTGTACCAGTTTTCGGCACCACCCATGCAGATCACGGTACTGCAGCAATTCCCTGTACGGAGTTTATGGACGAGGAAGCGGTTAAAAATAATTACGAACTTGAAACCGGAAACCTCATCGTAAAAACTTTTCAACAGCGGAGCCTTAACCCAGCCCGTGTCAACATGGTACTGGTTGCAGGTCACGGCCCTTTTTCTTGGGGCACAAGCGCCGCACAGTCGGTGTATCATGCCGCAGTGCTGGAAGAAGTTTGCAAGATGGCGCTGTTTACCCACTGCCTTGACTCGCTGGCGCGGCCCCTGCCTGAACACATTATCCACAAACACTGGGAGCGCAAGCACGGGCCGGATGCTTATTACGGGCAGAAGTAGCATTTATTCAGTGCCGCTGCCTCAGTATTCTTTGTAGTATGCCCGGATATTTTCTTATTATGTGCAAGTTATTTAAATTTATCTGGCTCTATTAGCGTCTGTCTGTCCGCCTCCGTCTTACTGAAAATCGTCTTGGAATAGGACATAGCCTACCCGGTATCAATATTTTTTTACATCACCTGCCTCAGTGAAAACGCTGAAGCTCTCTCTGGCTCACTCAAAGTGCCCTTGGCAAAATTGACATACGGCTAAGTTAGCATTATCTACGCTGTCTCATAGAGGGATGCGACCGCGTTTTTAGAACAGCATGGGAACAGTCAAAGCCGTAGCTTCCGCTATCCGCACTTGTCATATTGCCATGTCATAACTGTCAGATTTGACAATTTGTCCCTTAGAGGCAAAAGGAGTAATACAGCGGCGGTTTTCTGTGGAATGGCGCCGGGCTACATCATACCCCGCTTGCTTCGGTTTCGTTTCGCAATCTCTGCGTCCTGCCGTCAGGTATGCGTCCACTTTCATATTCAGTCTATGGCGGAGGATTGCGTGGTTGACATCATCCAGTTTGTTCAAGAATTCGGCGCGTTTCGCAACACCGCACTACCCACACCGGGGGAAATTGGCAGGGCATTATGGGACAGCGCCTATTTACACGATGAACTAACCGGCTTATACAACTTATTCGCCTGGTATGCATTAGAGGAAGTTTCAAATATCTGGTACAGGTATTTGGAAGACAATCGCGCCCGTCATGCGGAATTATTAGCATAGCACATAACGATCCGGTATTGCGCCGGGGTATATCAATTCAAAAAGTAGTCAAAATGGGACTTGCAACATTATTCAGAGTTTTCAAACAATCATCCCTTATCACGGAAAGGGGGAGCTCAAAATCAGCCGGGTATTCCCCACCTGCAAAGCCGCCAAAAAAGCGCAGTACCGTTATTATAGATTTGATAACGGAACAATGATTTTTATGCGCCGCACCAAAACAGGACAACGCAAATACGCTATTATCAGCGATTAGAAAAAGACTTGTATAATAACAGGTCTTGTCTTATCGCTTTTGTTTTACGATTAGCAAAACAAGCCGCCAAATTCACTTGCGGAATTCGGCGGCTCCCTTTATTTCAGGACTGAACCGTATACGTCATAAGCTCGCTCACCGGCAAAATCTCTTTTGACACCGCCAGTTTAAGAACCCCTACCTTGTTTTTTATCCCGAATTTCCGGTAGACACTGGACAGATGATTATCAACCGTCCTGACGCTTACCATCAGGACGGAAGCGGTTTTCGCTATTGTCTTTTCATCGGCGATACAGTGGACAACCTCCGCTTCCCGTTTGGTCAGGTACGGTGCTTTATCCGGCAAATAGTCATAACCCCTAATTTGTTTTGATAAGCCCCCGGTTTACCGCCTCGTTGAGCATCAGCCA
>JAITHM010000086.1 GCA_031279965.1 Spirochaetaceae bacterium | reverse complement strand
TTACTGGCGTTTGCGGGATTAACCGCACAAGACGAATATAAGATACGCGATTTTTTGCGCCGTGTAATCATAATCCCGCTCACCGATGCCGTAAAGGATGAGGCGATACGGATACGGCGCTTTGGCAGTCCGCGCCTCAAATTGCCTGACGCGATAATTATGGCGGCGGCGGTCGTTGGCGGCAAAACACTGGTTACTTATGATGCGGGTATGCTCAATCTCAAATGGAACGGTTTAACCGCGCTTCCTGCCGTGTAAGGCTTCATATTGCGTCTCCTGTCTAAACTCAGAAACAAATAGGACACACGGCCTCGTGCGTATACTCATCACCGAACAGCAAATCAGCGTTGTTGTTAAAATAAAAAACATCACTCAGAAACCTAAACGGAAAGCAGGCGCCATAATCCGCGCGCTTACAAACGAGCATTCCGTGCTGCGAAAACGCATCCTCGAAGCGCTCCACCTGGTAAGCGCCCGCGCCGCCTCCGAGTACGAAATATAAGCGTATGCGTGTTTTTGCGGCGCTTGAACTGCCACTTTTTTAAAGCCTGCCACATGTTATCACAAGGAGTGCACTTTTATGAAAGATAGTATACGATAGATTGCATGATTTATGCAGGTGATAAAATCTCAAATTTTGAAATTCTTGATATTGTTGAGTTACCCGAATTTGATGCGCGTGGAATTCATGCCAGGCATTGCCGGTGTGGCGCTGAAGTGTTTCATGTTCATAATAATGATGATGAAAATCTCTTTGCCTTTGCGTTTGCAACGGCAATTGCCAACTCAACAGGAGTTGCACATATTCTTGAACACAGTGTGCTTTGCGGTTCAGCCCGTTATCAGCTTAAAGATCCATTTATAAGGCTTGCCCAGGGAAGTCTGCAAACATATTTGAACGCCTGGACATGCCCCGACAAGACGATCTACCCGGCAAGTTCTGTTAACGAAGCAGATTACTTTAATCTTATGGCAGTTTATGGTGATGCGGTTTTTCATCCTAAGCTGGAAGAATGGACTTTCCTTCAGGAAGGGCGGCGGTTTGAAATAGACGATTCCGGCACATTCCATATTACCGGCGTTGTGTATAACGAGATGAAGGGCGCATATTCATCGTTTGATGAATATGCGCAAAACTGGGCACTGTCTTCGGTGCTGCCCGGTACAGTTTATGCTTTCGATTCAGGAGGCGACCCGGAAGATATTCCCGTGTTAAGCTATGAGCAATTTCGCGCATTTCATGCTGAACGGTATGCGCCGCGCAATTGCCGGGTTTTTCTAGCCGGCAATATCAGTACTGAAAAACAACTCGCTTTCCTGAACGAACATTTTTTTGACGGCCTTGAACCAGGCTGCCGCGCTGATGAAATACCCCGTGTCCTTCGCTGGAACTCCCCCAAATCGTACCGCGTAGATGCTCCGGCAGGGATAGAAACCACGGCGACGGTTTTTCTGGCATGGCTTTGCGGCAAGACAGACGACGTAGAGGATCCTTCGCATATTGACATGCTTGCATTGACCGAAGCGCTCCTTGGGCATGATGGCTCGCCACTCCTCCGTGCACTGGTTGAATCGCCTCTTGGTGAAGACCTTGCCTCCGTGAGCGGATTTGAAGCGGACATTAGAGAGCCGATCTGGGCAGCCGGACTGCGGGGTGTTGCGCGGGAAACAGCGCCGGAAGCGATCGAAGAACTCATTCTTGGCGAACTGCATCGCCTTGTTCACCAGGGTATTCCCCGTGAAGAAATTGATGCGGCGCTGCTTGCACTGGAATTTTCCCATCGAGAAGTCCGCCGGGCGGGCGGCCCCTGGTCGCTTGTGCTGATGAGCCGTGCGCTTCGTGGCTGGTTTTACGGACACAAGCCGTGGGAATCGATGGTCTTTCAGCATCCGTTTGAAGAACTTAAGCGGCGGCTTGCCGGCAACAAGCGGTTTTTTGAAGAATTGCTTGACGAACGGCTCCTTTCAAACCCGCATCGCGCTCTTGTTTCAGTAATTCCCCGCGAAAACTTTCTTGAAAAGCAAGAAGCCCGGCGCGCACACAAACTTGCTGATTTTGCCGCATCGCTTTCTAGCGGGCAGCTTGAGGAATTAAAAACCAAAAATAAAGAGCTTGAACAAATACAGAGTGCCGAAGACTCACCAGAGGCATGTGCGGCGATCCCGCATATCAGTGTGACGAATCTTTCCGGTGACATCGAGACGGTACCACGTCAGATAATTATGACGGACGGCATTCCTGTCATCAGCACGAAACTCTGGACAAACGGTATTTGTTACTGCAATCTTGCTTTTGAAACGCTCTCGCTGACCGGGGAAGAATACCTTTACCTGCCGCTTTTCTGCCATGTAATAACAGCTCTGGGACTTCCCGGCATGGATTATGCAGAGGTCTCCAGCCTGCTGGCGCGGACGACCGGTGATTTGAGCGCGTCTCCAGCGATCATCAATCGTATTGGCTCCAGTACGGCAGGCGGGATTTTTGCGGATGAAGATATTGCCGGGCGGGATTGGGTGTTCTTTCGCTTTAAATGTCTTGATGAAAAATTTGATGAGTCACTGGCCCTCACCTTGCGTATTATTCGCGAGGCTGACTTTTCTGATACGCGCCGCTTAGGGGATCTTTTTGTTGAATTTAGAAATGATGCCCGCGCGTCACTGGCTCCTCATGGCTCAAGCTATGCGGCTATTCGCGCGACAAGCTCGTTTAACGAAGCCAGGAAAAAGATAGAGCTTATGTCGGGGCTTACGCAATTTATCTTTGCAGGCGGCTTGTCCCGGGAACGTGCGGCGGAAATTGCAGGGACGCTCAGCACATTAAGGGACAAACTTCTTAAAGGGCGTTTTATTGTTCATCTTACCGGCGAAGCGGAAAAAGCGGCGCTTAAAACGTTGGAGACGCTGTCTGCGCCATTTGCCCGCCAAAAACCCGCCGCTCAAAAATCCGGTGCAAAAGTGGATGCGGCACTTTGTGCTTCGCACGATGAAATTTTTTCCGAACCGTCACTTCAGATTGGTTTTGCCGCAATGAATTTTTCTGGACTACCTTTTTCCAGCAGAGCTTCTCTCCATCAACTTGCTCTGGCACACGATCTTTCCACGGGTTTGTTGTGGGAAACCATACGAATGAAGGGCGGCGCGTATGGAGCGCGTACCGACATGGATTCGCTTTCCGGCTGCTGGTACTTTTCAACATTCCGCGACCCGAAACCAGCGGCGTCACTGGAACTTTTTCCGCGTCTATTGGGTGAAATTCGCCCGCCGTCACAGGAAACGCTGGAAAAAGTAATTATCGGAACGTATGCAAAAATTAAGCATCCATCCACCAACGCCCAGAAAGGAGCCGCGGATTTTGTGCGTTTTCTTTCTGGCGTAACCAGCCGTATGCGCGAAGAACGCCTTGCCTGCCTGCTTACCCTGTCTGCTCAAGATCTTGCTGAAGCGGCGGCATCTCTTCTGCGAGATACACCTGCGCCGCGCCGGATTGTCATTACCGGCGAACGCGCCGCCGAAAGCCTTGCGAACACCTGGAATACCGGCGTTCAAAGGCTGGGCGGCTAAAATGCGTTTACTGAAGGAGCTGCAATACCGTTTGGGCGCGCTGATTGGCTTGAGCGAGCATTGCCGTTCCCGACTGGCTTAAAATTTGATGCGTTGTATACGACACCATCTCGTGGGCCATGTCTGTATCACGGATGCGGGATTCGGCCGCTTGCAGGTTCTCTGCACCAACATCAAGGCCGCGAATCGCATGCTCAAGACGGTTCTGGTATGCACCAAGATCGGCACGCTGTTTGCTGATGATCTTCAACGCCTCATCCACGGTACCGATGGCGCGGTTTGCATCAGCGGCAGTTTCTAGAGTGAGTATTGAATCATCACCAACATCACGAATCCCCAACGCTTTGGCCGACATCGTGCCGATATAGGCGCGTTCACGCTGGTCAATGTTCGCGCCGATATGGAACCACATCGAAGCAGTAACCGTATTTTGTCCACTTTCACGGGCGAAACGTCCGGTGAGCAGGTTCATGCCGTTAAACTGGGCATGCGAAGCAATACGGTCAACCTCATCAACAAGCTGAGAAACTTCAACCTGAATCTGCATACGATCTTCTTCGGAATAGATACCGTTGGACGACTGTACCGCAAGCTCACGGATACGCTGCATGATATCCTGCATCTCTTGCAAATAACCTTCTGTCGTTTGAATAAAGGATATGTCGTTAAGTGCGTTTTCCGAAGCCTTGTTAAGACCACGAATCTGGCTGCGCATCTTTTCAGAAACAGCAAGACCCGATGCATCATCGCCTGCCCTGTTGATCCTTAGCCCGCTTGATAAGCGTTCCGAATTCCTGTTAAGTTCATTTTGCGTGACCTTAAGCGATCTGTCCGCGAACATCGCGCTCAGATTGTGATTAATTATCATATTATCCTCCCAATTCAGGAAACTTCTGGCGACCGCCGCGTCACGGTCCCTCCAAGGCCATCCCTTGCCTTACATTTTGAATATCGGTTTACCCTCAAGGAGCTTTAGCATTTTTTTCAAATATTATCAAGATAACGGCAAATCGAGCCTGAAATTCCTCATCATCTGCGGCTGAAGGATGCGGAACTTTGCCTTTTTGGAATTGCTTGACACCTGAGCCTGTGGACAGGAGACGATTTTAGAGATATGATTTACTCATCGTATGACTTTTAAAGAAGCTTTATCGTATGATGATGTACTCTTAACGCCAGGGTATTCAGAAATTCTTCCCCGTGACTGTGCGGTTAAGACGACGCTCTGCGCCGGCATCAAACTTAATATACCTGTTATTTCTGCCGCAATGGACACGGTAACAGAGGATAAACTTGCCATAGCCATTGCACTTGAAGGCGGCGCGGGCGTTATCCACCGTAATCTTAAACCGGAAGAGCAGGCACGGCAGATTAGTGTTGTCAAACGCTACCTGAACTGGGTTATCGAGACGCCGGTTACCGTTGCGGAAGATATGCTGGTGCGCGAAATCAAGGCAATGATGACGAAGTTTGAAGTATCGGGCATGCCGGTGCTGGATAAAACAGGGCGGCTTGCCGGCATTATCACCAACCGGGATCTGCGTTTTTGCACCGATGACGATCTTCCTGTAAAAGAGGTGATGACAAAAAATCCCATAACAGAACAGGGTGCCCCTTCGCCGTCAAGCGCACGGCAAAAATTCGACGCGCACCGTATTGAAAAACTTCCGGTTGTTGACAGTGAAAACCGCCTTACTGGCCTTATTACCGTAAAAGACATGGAGAAACACGATCTTCACCCCCATGCCGCCACTGATTCTGCGGGCCGGCTTATTGTTGGGGCGGCAATATCACCGCAGGATTACGAAATGCGGATTCCGCTGCTGAGCAATGCCCGCGTAGATTTTGTTGTGCTTGACACGGCTCATGGCGATACCAAAAATGTTGCCGATGCGGTACGCGGCATCAAAAAAAAGTTTGATGTACCAGTCGTTGCGGGAAATGTCGCTTCCAAGGAAGGAACACGCCGTCTTATCGATGCCGGAGCGGATGCCATCAAGGTGGGGATGGGGCCGGGATCTATCTGCACGACACGCATTGTTGCCGGTGTAGGCGTTCCTCAATTTAGCGCTGTGTGGGATTGTGCAGAAGAAGCACGGACGGCAAAAATCCCCATAATAGCCGACGGCGGCATCAAATTTTCAGGCGATCTTACCAAAGCGATAGGGGCTGGAGCAGATGCAGTGATGATTGGCAGTCTGCTGGCCGGTGTAAAAGAAGCGCCAGGACGCGAAATTATCTTTGACGGGCGCATTTATAAAGAGTACAGGGGGATGGGCAGTCTGGGAGCAATCAAAGACGGCTCGGGCGACCGCTATCAATTGTGCAAGGACGAAGAACCCTCGCCGGAAGGCATTGAAGGCCGGGTGCCGTTCAAAGGTGAACTTCGCTTTTTTTTGCATCAACTTGTTTCTGGTTTGCGCAAAGGGATGGGATACTGCGGCTGCACAACCATTGCCGAACTTAAAGCCTACCGTAAATTTACCCGCATTACTGCCGCCGGCTTGCGGGAAAGCCACGCCCATGATGTTCAAATAACCCAGGAAGCTCCCAATTACACCCGTGTTTAAGTGAGTTTGTGGTCTGTCAAAAAGTGCGGGTGCAGCAAAATAACACTGAAATAGGGCCTTGACTGGTGAAGATGGATTATTTAGACTTGCAAAGTAGAAAAATTAAAAACAGTGTAAGGAGATATTTATGGCGTTAAAAACCGTTAAAGATGTTGATTTTAAGGGAAAAAGCGTTATCATGCGGGTTGATTTTAATGTGCCGATGAAAGAGGGCATCGTTCAGGACGATACACGCATCACCGCAGCGATTCCTACAATAACATATATTCTGGAAAAAGGCGCAAAGACGCTGACGTTGGCAAGCCATCTGGGCGACCCGGCGAAAGATGCGGCAAAAGCTCAGGAAAAGGCGGCAAAGAGCGGGCAGAGTTTTGACGAAGCGGCCTTTATTCAAGGCAAATGCAGAATGCGGCCTGTTGCCGATTATTTGGCAAAAAAACTCGGCAAACCAGTGGTCTTTGCTGGTGAAGACGGATGTTTTGGCAAAAAAACATTTATTGAAGGCCAGGCAGCGGGCACGGTGATCATGCTGGAAAACACCCGCTTCCATAAAGAGGAAACGGCGAAAGATGCGGCGGCGCGGGAAAAGCTTGCCCGGGAGCTTGCCGGTTACGGTGAAATTTTTGTAAACGATGCATTCGGGACGGCCCACCGCGACCACGCTTCGACGGCAAGCATCGCGCAATTTGTAAAGGTGTCTGTCGCCGGATTCTTGATGGAAAAAGAAGTAAACTATCTTGAACCCATCGTAACAAATCCGGTAAAGCCCCTTGCGGCAATTATTGGCGGAGCAAAGGTATCGTCGAAGATTGCCGTGCTGGGCAGTCTTTTACAGAATGCCAAAACGCTGATCATTGGCGGAGGAATGGCGTTCACCTTTCTTAAGGCACAGGGACATAAAATTGGAAAATCACTTGTTGAAGATGATCAACTTGATACAGCGAAAAAGATACTCGCCGATGCGGCGGCAAAGGGTGCGGAAATTGTTCTGCCCCTTGATCATGTGTGCGCCGAGGCATTTGATGCGGCGGCAAAGGGAATGCCGGTAGACGGCGTTGATGTCCCCGACAATCTGATGGGAATGGATGTTGGCCCCAAGACCATCAAAAAATACGAAACGGTACTTGCCGCGGCAAAAACCATCGTATGGAATGGGCCGGTTGGTGTTTTTGAATTTGATGCGTTTGGCAAAGGAACCGCTGAACTTGCGAAAATTATTGCGGCACGAACAGATAACGGGGTAATTACCGTTGTCGGCGGTGGTGATTCAGTTGCTGCGGTGAACAAGTTTAAGTTGGCAGAAAAAATGAGCCATGTATCAACTGGCGGCGGCGCATCGCTTGAACTGCTTGAAGGCAAAAAACTTCCCGGCATTGAAGTGTGCAAGGGGTAAAAATCACTATTTTTAAAAGAATTATGGAGAAAAAATGACACGAGCTTATTACATCGCAGGAAATTGGAAGATGCACAAAACGCGCACCGAAGCGGTTGCGCTGGCAAAAGACTTGGTTGCCGGTTTAAAAGACGGTAAGCATACGTATTTGATTGCTCCCTCGTTTACGCTTTTAGAAAGTGTGGCGGCGGTTGTAAAAGGAACCAATATCAGACTAGGTGCACAGGATTGCGCCTGCGAGGAACAGGGGGCGCACACCGGCGAAGTATCGGTACTGCAACTGAAAGATCTTGGTGTTCAGACGGTAATCCTAGGGCACAGCGAGCGCCGTCATCTCTACAAGGAAGATGATGCGCTGATAAACAAGAAAGTTCTGCTTGCCCTTAAACATGGTTTTGAAGTAATTCTGTGTGTGGGAGAGCTTCTTGAAGAACGCGAGGCGGGCAAGGCCGAGGCTGTGTGTGAACGGCAGACTGTCGAAGGGCTTAAGGGTGTTACTGCGGGCGATTTGAACCGCATCGTAATTGCTTATGAGCCTGTTTGGGCAATTGGCACGGGTAAAACGGCAACACCCGAAGATGCTGACGCGATTCATGCGTACGTGCGCAAGGTCGTGGGTAATCTCTACGGTGCCGGCGCGGCGGAGAAAATGATTATTCAGTATGGCGGTTCGGTCAAGCCGGAAAATGCTGCGGCATTGATGGCGAAAGAAAACATCGATGGTGCTCTTGTAGGCGGCGCAGCATTGCAGGCGAGTACTTTCGTTCCTATTGCGAAATTTAACTAACATACTTTACGGATGGCAAAACGCATGAGAGGCCAAAACTCCTTTTCTGTGTTTTCCTTCCGTCTTTTTGTTTTTTTCTGTTTTTTCACCCTTTCTGCCGCGGCGCTTAATGCCCGCACCATCGAAATTACCGTTGAAGATGCTGATTTAGGGCTTCCGCTGGAGGGGGCACATGTTGCCGTATCGGATGATAGAACATTTGAAGCCAATGAAGCGGGGATTGTGCGTATTGTCATTCCCGAAAAAGAAATTATTACGATTCAAATAAGCTATCCTGGCTACAATACCTACCGGTTTATCGTACCAGGCGAAGGTTCTTTGTTTAAAATTAAGCTGAATATCACCCAGGTGCTGGAAAGCGGCGAATTGTTTTTTGAAGCCCAGCGCTCTGAATTTGACGGGGCAAAGCCCGGCCGGGGCTTTGTTCTTTCGCGCATGCAGCTTGAGGGCGCCGCGGAAATTGGCCTTGTCGAAGATCTTTTAAGTTCAGTTAAATTGCTTCCTGGCGTCGGCTATGCGGGATTGTTTAATGCGTTGCCTTCTATCCGGGGGGGAGATCCGGGAGACCTGCAAGCATCATTTGATGGGTTTTACATTGAAAACCCTTATCACTGGGCAGGCGTTTATTCAATTTTTGACCCCAAAATGGTCGAGCGGGCATCGCTGACACACGGTGTTTTTTCCGCACGATATGGGCATACCGTATCGGGCGTGCTGGAAGTGTTTTCCAAGCGTCCGCCGCGTGAACAGGTGGAATTCGAAGCGAGCATTTCAACAAGTGCGCTGAACTTTAACATTCTGTATCCGTTTACCGGATCAAATTCAAAGGTAAGGGGGGGGGGGGTATCGCTATTTGGTAAGCTGACCTATTGGGAGGGCTTTGTCTGGCTTATGCAGGGCGCATCTTTTTTTCTTAAATCGCTTGATGCAATCAACGCTGTAACAAGCGCTCCTTTTATTCGCAGTTTGGGAATTTCATTGAATTACCGCTGGGCGGCAAATCTTGAAACTGTCCTTAATTCCTATATCGGTAATGACGGTGTTGGACTTACCTATCATTACAATGATAATTTCGCCGAATTGATTGGCATGCCGAATTCCGAAATGGAATATAGCTGGAATAATATCATTGGATTTCTTTCTTCGCATCTCAATTACAATCCTCTTAATACGATGATTTTACGCACGACGCTTGGTTTTGGATTTAACGATTCAAGATATAACATGCGTGTAAGCCGCAATATTCCCAACACGGGAACAGCCTCCAATGTCAGCCGTGATAAACTGCGCTATTTTAACACGAGTATTCAAGCACGAACTACGTTTGATTGGGAGCTTAATAAACAGTTTCTTTTTTCCGCAGGACTCGAGGAGGTCGTACGCCGCTGGAGCGCAGAGTACGAGAATAATCTGGTGCTTGATTGGAAAATGCCTGATGGCACCTATTTACAGAAATATCTTTACACCCCCGCTGTTGTCAACTGGGCATTTTTTTCTTCATTGTGGACTATTCTTGAATGGCAGGTGCCAAAAAAAAATATTGATCTTGAATTGGGTCTGCGTGTTGATCAAACTAATTTTATTACTGCCGAAGCAAACAAAACTATCTTTCCCGCATTCAACCCCCGCTTTAACATCAATTATAACATTGCTGAAGATACAGGATCTCTTGATAAAGTTGCTCTTACTGTGGGAACAGGCCTTTTTTCTGCAATGAATCAAAATATGACGATTGCTGACAATAAAACCGGAATTGCAGAAATGCTCATGACACGTTCCTGGACAAGCCTTCTGGGAACAACCATCGCATTTAAGTCTGGTATTAAGATCGTTGTTGAGTTTTACTACAAATATGTATTTGACAGGGCCTATAGCGAACTTATGCTGGTGAGTAATCAAGTTGGTTCTGTATATTATTTTAATGGCTACGGTCATATTGCCGGCGTGGATGTGTTGCTGCAAAAATTCAGCGCGGAAAAACTTAATGGCTGGCTTGCATATTCATTTAATATTACACGCTACCGAAATCCGTCAGGTACAACTGCTTTTACCAACGCGACATTTCCTGATGGCTATGACGGCTGGTATTACCCGGAGTTTCACCGCTTCCATACGGTCAATTTGGTACTTCAATTCAAGCTCAGCCCCAAATTCAACTTGTATACTCGTACAGGTTTTGCCTCGGGAACTCCGGCAATTGAACACCAGCCTAAAGACTATTGGCTTGATCTTAGCAGCGGCGGTAAAGTGCATAAATGGCGCGATGATTCGCACTATTCCGATACAGCACGCAAAGCATACAGCATACCGCTTGATATTAAACTGTCGTATGCTTTTTTCCGGCGTAACGGCAAGGCGCAGGGAGAGTTTTATGCTGCGGTAGAAAATACGCTGGTGCTCTTTCTGCCCAAACCAGATAATCGTGTGGTAAATCCGTATACCGGTAAACTAGAAGAATCACGGGATAATCCACTCTACGAGCTTCCTATCCCGATGATTTCATTTGGGTTTAAGTGGTCGTACTAATCAGCTTATCGCATGAAGATATATCACACTAAATATATGCGGCAATCTGCGCAAAATAATCAGTGTGCTTTCTGCTATATGCCCATCAATCTCGACAATCATAACTGCCTCATAGCCTTTTTGACGGCGATTCAATCTGAAGTTGCCAATGTTGATGCCAAAATCAGTAAGAATTGATGTTACCGACGCGATAACACCCGATGTATCCTGATGTGCAATAATCAAAGTATCTTCACTGCCATTAAACGATGTCTCAAGACCGTTTATCTCATTAATTACAATGTTGCCGCCGCCAATAGAAGCACCTTGCACCTTACACGCCTTGCCTTTTGTTCCGGTAAGATTGATGCGTGCGGTGTTTGGATGCGCACGGGGAATGCTCACCGTCGTAAACGAAAAGGCAAGTCCCGCTTCCCGGGCAGCGTCAAAACTTGTTCTAATGCGCTCGTCGTCCGGCATCATGCCAAGCAAGCCGGCAACCAATGCTTTGTCTGTACCATGCCCTTTGTAGGTTTCTGCAAAGGAGCCTGACAGCTCGATGTGCGCTTCTTTTACCGGCTCGCTGAGCAATTCTGCCGCAAGCAAACCGATTCGTACTGCTCCCGCTGTGTGGGAGGAAGATGGCCCAATCATCACCGGGCCGATAATATCAAAAATATGCATAATAACGTAATTTCGTTATATAAGCATTATTTAGCAAGTACGGACGGCGGCGCGTTCCACATCAAGTCCAGCGTTCCAGCGTTCCATAAAACTTGCAAAGCCACGGACATCCTGCTGATCAGGCTGAACACATACGCCGGCATTCGCCGCAAAAACGTTGTCTGCCAGATATTGTTCAAGGGTTTCCGCGCCGGACTTGCTGCGGGCAAATGCGGCAAGCAATGCAATCCCCCACGCGCCGCCTTCTCCCGCACTTTCCATTACGGTAATAGGCACATTCAATGCCGCAGCCATAAGACGCTGACCCACCCCCCTGGTTTTAAACAGGCCGCCATGCCCTAAAAGTCCTGTTATGCGCACGTTTTCCGCTCCGGTAAGGATGTTCATGCCAACTCGAAGCGTACTCATCGTTGCGAAAAGCAGCGTCCGCATAAAATTGGCAAGGGTGAAACGGCTGTCAGGAGTGCGAATCAGAAGAGGCCGGCCGCTTTCAAGCCCTGTGATAGGCTCGCCAGAATAGTAATTATACGACAAGATACCGCCGCAGTCAGCATCACCCTCCAGCGCCTTCATGTACAACGCATCGTAGAGCGCGCCTTTGTCGAGTGTTCCGCCAAAAAGCTCCCCTGTTTCTTTAAAAAGTCTTACCCATGCATCAAGGTCGGAGGTGCAATTATTGCAATGCACCATCGCAACAGGCTTGCCCGTAGGGGTGGTTACCATATCAATTTCCATCCATACTTTGGATAAAGCCTTTTCCAGCACAAGCATGGCAAAAATGGAAGTTCCTGCGGAAATATTGCCGGTGCGCTCGGCAACACTGTTTGTCGCCACCATGCCTGTCCCCGCGTCGCCTTCAGGCGGGCAGAGCGGGATGCCTGCTTGAAGCCGGCCTTCGCTGTCAAGAAGCCGCGCTCCTTCGGCAGTGAGCGTTCCTGCAGCTTCTCCGGCGCAGAGCACAACAGGAAGTATCTCTTGCAGTTTCCACGGGATTTGCTTGTCCGCAATTTGTTTGTTGCACAACGCCATCATTTTCTCATTGTAGGTCTTGGTTGTACTGTCAATAGGAAACATACCTGACGCATCGCCTATTCCCAGCACTTTTTTTCCGGTAAGTTTCCAGTGCACATAACCGGCGAGCGTCGTCATATATGCAATAGAACGGACGTGCTGTTCACCGTTCAGCAATGACTGATAAAGATGCGCAATGCTCCAACGCTGGGGAATATTGAAGCTGCAGAGTTCAGTTAGCTCTTCCGCGGCGCGTTCAGTAATCGTATTACGCCATGTTCGAAATGAGACAAGCTGAGTGTCTTGCGCGTCGAACACAAGGTACCCGTGCATCATTGCCGATATGCCGATAGCGCCAACAGTTTCCAGCGGAACGCCGTAGCGATTTTGTACATCAGCGGCAAGTGTGCGAAAGCTTGCCCCCAAACCGCGCCACACATCATCAAGATTATACGTCCAGATGCCGTCGAGAAGCTGATTTTCCCATTCAAAACTTCCCGATGCAACAGGCGTGTGGGATGCGTCGATGAGCACCGCCTTAATCCGCGTAGAGCCTAACTCAATACCAAGCGCTGTTTTCCCTTCAATAATAGCTTGCTTAATCATACAACACTCCTTCTATAGTTTGAGCCTGCGCTGTTTTTGGAAGCGGCTCTATTCGCTCATCACGGCACCGGCTTTCTGTGCGTTATTTCCCCAGCAGTGTTTTTGCATGAACCACTATCTGCGCGGAGGTAAGCCCATAATGCTCCTGGAGGTAGTCCTGCGGACCAACCGAGCCGAATTCATCGGCAACGCCATGTTTGCGCATTTTGGCCGGTATACCGCTGGCAAGGAGTGCTGCACCCACAGCATCACCCAAACCGCCAATAACATTATGATTTTCCGTGGTAAGCAGCGCTCCGGTTTCCCGCGCACATTTTTCGACAAGCGCCGTATCAAGCGGTTTTATCGTCCACATATCAACAACACACGCTTTAATCCCCTCTTTGGCGAGCGTTTCCGCGGCTTTCATCGCTTCGCCCACCATAAGTCCGCAGGCAATGATGGTAATATCGCCGCCATCGCGCAGGACTTCACCTTTGCCTATCGTCAAAGGATGATCAGCAGAATAGATTTTAGGATAATTCTTGCGGGTAAGGCGGGTATAACTAAGGCCATTCCGGTCTTTTAGCAAACGCATGACCTTTTCAAGCATCATACCATCGGAAATTTCAATAACGGTACTATGCGGCACGGCGCGAAGCAGTGCCATATCCTCGAAAGGCATGTGAGTGCCGCCGTTAAACGATGCAGTAACGCCCGCATCAGAGCCAAAAACCCGTACGCTGTTCCCCGCATAGGCCACCGACAGAAAAAGTTGATCGAAACAGCGGCGGGATGCAAAGGGGCCAAACGTGTGCACATACGGCTTTTTGCCGCCGGCAGAAAGACCCGCCGCAATGCCAATCATGTCTGCCTCGGCAATGCCACAATTAATTGCCTGCTTCTTGTTCTTTTTCCAAAACCCATGAGTGCCAATCGAGTTCATAAGATCGGCGTCAAGGTACACAACATCCTTATCTTCTGCGGCGATTGCTTCCATCGTCCGGCCAAAAACTGCTTTATAAGCATCTTTATCCATGCTTCCGTCATATACAATCATTATACAGCCTCCTTCTCAAGTGCCGCGAGAGCCTCCTCGGCCTGCGACAGCGCTTTTTGCAAAAAATCACCTTCAACAACAATATGGTGATTCAGCTCTACTTCTTCGACACAGGGAATCCCCGCGCCCTTTGTGGTATTTAGAACAATGCAGGTAGGTTTTGATTTTTCCGCATGCGCCGCCTCAATCGCCTCCACAATCGCGCCGGTATCACTGCCGTTTACCTGCCGGGTATTCCAGCCAAACGCGGTAAATTTTGCCGTAATATCACCTAAATCAATCACTTCTTCTGTTGTGCCATCAAGTTGTTTGTGATTATAGTCGACGAACCACGTAAGATTGGCAAGTTTTTGCTGAGGGGCAAAAAGCGCGCCCTCCCAAACCTGGCCTTCGTTAATTTCACCATCCCCGGTGATAAGGTAGGTGCGGCTTGAAAGTCCATCAAGCTTTTGTGCAAGGGCAAGGCCGATTGCCGTTGAAACCCCCTGTCCAAGAGATCCTGTCGTCATATCAACGCCCGGCGTAAGTTTTTTATCACAATGGCTCGGAAGGCGTGTGCCCGGCTGGTTGAGCGTTTTGAGCCAGTCAAGCGGGAAATAACCTTTGAGGGCCAGGGTCGCATAGAGTGCGGGGCCGGCGTGTCCTTTTGATATAACAAGCTTGTCCCGTTCTGTCCAATCAGGCTTTTGAGGATTGATATTCATAACCTTGCCGTAGAGAACAGCAAGGGTATCCACGACGCTGAGAGCGCCCCCAATATGCCCAAATCCCCGTGCGCCAATACATTTAACTGTTTCGCACCGAATTTCTGCGGCAAATTTTTTCATGTTGTGTGATTCCTGTTTTGTCATACCATTTTCCTTAATTTTGCTTGAATATAGCACATTCCGCCTGTCTCATGAAGCCCTCGATCTGGCATCCCCGCCGCTGTCGCATGGCCTTTCCCGGCTGAGCGGGGCGCGAGGAAATTCGCGCGTGCAAACCTAAGTGGTCGTGGCCTGAACTGACGCACGCTTTGGCGTGGCTTGTGCGCCCGCCACTGTCGTGGAGCCTTTCCCGTGAGCGGGGCGCGTGGAAATTCGCGCGTACAAAACTAGTTGGTCGGGGACTTTGCGGACGCACGCTTTGGCGTGGCCGGTGCTCTAGCCGCCAAAGGTTTTGCCCGCGCGAATT
>JAITHM010000153.1 GCA_031279965.1 Spirochaetaceae bacterium | reverse complement strand
CCGGGGGCTGGTTGTTCGCTAGATTTCGGGTATTATAGTAGTTATGAAAAAAGCCGTAAACAGCAAGTTTCTTGTAAAAATTTCCTGTATTGTGGGCATTTTTGTTATTTCATTATTTGCATTTTTTTTTGTATTCACCGCGCTCAGAACCAAGGGCAGTGTCTTCAGTATGAAAAATCAAATGGACGGGGCATCGTTTATCGAAAAGCTGCGTAAATTTGATGAAAATTTATATCAGTATACTCAAATGCGCCGCGAAGCAAATCTTGATATTATGCAAAGTCTTTTGAATGCGCTTGAAAAAAGTGCTGTTGGCGCGGAAGGTGAACTTTCTGTGCTGAAGCGGTGGCGCAAGCTTGTTAAACTTGAGAGCACGCTGGTATTAGAATACGAGGCCGCGGCAGAACGGGCTGTCGATCGTTTCCCGCATAGCACGGTGATAGCTGCTCTTGCCGGTGAAGCCCGTGTTGAAGCCCGCGGCACCGGCAGTGAAGAAACTCGGGAGAAATTACGCAGTTATGCGCGCGTACTTTCCAACGCGGGCCCTCTTGCCGAAAGTTCATCCATGCCATTGGCGTTCTGTTTTTATGCGCTTTCAGACTCTCTTCAAAATGCGAAAGCCGCACGAGGGACAGGAAAAATTGACGAACTTTTTCTTATCGCCCTGCGCAATTTTGACGGCATTGAAGCTGAAGCAATGCTTATTAATGCGGCCTTATTAAAAATTGTTGACAGTAAAAAAGATGAAGCGGCAGCTTTTCTTGTTCCGCTTAATATGGAAGCTCCAAAATCAAACCGTGCCCGCAGTTTTTTTGCAAACTATGCGTATGATTTTGGAGACCCGTTGCGCGCCGCCGAACTTTGGACGCAGCAGGAGAAGGCCGAATTGGGCGATATTGCCCGTGCAGCAGACGCATTTTACCTTGCGGGACGAACAGCAAACGCCTTGCAGTTATGGCAGCTCCTCGCGCGGAACACAAAAAACAATACGTCTGACAAAAAAATCAATCTTCAAAGTCTTTATAATATTGCCGCGTTGGCAGAAAAAGCATCTGATAGAATTGCCGCTCTGGAAGAACTGCTTGCACATGCGGAAGGGGATCTTTCGTCAAGCTCCGCCCTTTACGGAATGGCGCTTTACACGCGCCTTATTAACGAAGATAGGGCAATTGCGCTTCTTGAAGAAATAGTTCGTACCACCAAGCTTCCGTTATTCGATCTTGAGCTTTTTCGGCATAAACTTAACAAATCCCATATTGACCGTGCTATTGCCGATACATGGCTGCTCATCGACCGCAACCCGTTGGATTCGTTTATTTACCGCTGGGCGGCATGGTATTTTGATTTTCAACGGCGCTTTACGGAAACTGATTTTCTTATCAGTACTGCGGAAAAACGCGGAATTTCGGGTTCCTGGATATTGTTGAATCAGGCGTTAAACTTCATGCGGGACGAGGACTATACAGCTGCTCTTGAAGAGCTTGAACAGATTGCCCGTATGCCGCAGGATGAAAATGATGTAAGTCTGGAAGAAGATATGTGGCCGGGTAGTGCGAACAAAGCTCTTATTTTGGAAGCAAGGCATGATTTTCGCGGGGCGTATGAGCATTACAAGAGGGCACGCGATACGATTACACTGACTGAAAATGCCTATTCAATTCATAAAAACAGCAAGAGGCAAAGTGCCGCCCGGCTTGAATTAAAAATGGCGCGATGTTTAACAATTTTAGGCCGAAAAGAAGAGGCTCGGCAGGCGGTGTTAAACGCGGCGGCGCTTGACGGAGATAATATTAATGTGCGTGTTGCATTGAATAGATTGTAACATAAAAAAAGCCGCCTTCCGGCGGCTTTTTTTATTCGATGACGGCTATGACATCACCAACTTTTAAAATAAGATGTTCTTTTCCGTCAATTTTCACCTGACTTCCTGCGTATTTGTCATACATGATCTTTTGACCAACGGAAACAGTCATTTTTTCCTTTTCAGTTCCCGGCCCGACAGCAACTACCTTACCTTTTTGCGTTTTCTCTTGCGCTGTATCGGGAATGATAATGCCCCCGGCGCTCTTTGTCTCTGCCTCTTCGACAAGCACTAAAACACGGTCTGCTAAGGGTTTGATAACCATAAAATCCTCCATACTTTTGTAATTATTGATTTTTGTACTGCAAATGTATCAAAATCGTTTTCCTTCGTCAAGTGCTTGTGTAGTGGGCAGCGGACAGTACACGGCCTTGGGGGGTGTCAATAAAACTGGTTTATAATATCGAACAATCAGGCAATATTTTGATTATCCGGTTTAGCCGGTCTACCCAGCTTTGCATTCTTGATTTTGTCGAGGGGGTGTCCTGCGGGTAAGCAGGATGCCGGTTAATCAGTATTGACTTGGAATATCTGCGTAAGTTCTGCACCGGGTTTAAGAATGCCGCCTTTTACAACCTGGGCAAAAACACCTTCTCGTGGCATTATACAATCACCCATAAGATTGTATATTGCGCACCTGGCATGACATTCTTTGCCTATCTGAGTAAGCTCAAGGAGAACTTCTCCTGATTGCAGACGCGTTTTTAGCGGCAATCTGGCGCAATCTATCCCTGCAACGACAAGATTTTCTCCAAACGCGCCCCATTCCACCTCTGCCCCCTGCGCTTTGAACGCTTCAATTTTTTCAAATGACAGCAAACTCACCTGTCTGTGTCCGGGCCCTGCGTGGGCATCGCCTTCAATCCCGTGATCTTCAACAAAAATTGCCGTATCTACCGGATGTTTTGGGGTGCCTTTGCGCTCGCTTATACAGAGCGCGATAATTTTTCCCATAAAACCTCCTATCCACCAATTTTATTCATAATTGCAGCCGGTTTTTCCCCATAATCATGCGCGGGAAAATCAGCAAAATTATGTCCCGCCGGTTTTTCGGCTGCTGCGCGGCATATCAAATCTTTAAGGACGTTATCCGAAGCGCCGCCGCGGAGTGCCGCTTTAAGGTTTATCCCCCGCTCGTGGGCAAGACATGGCCGGAGTATACCTGCCGAAGTAAGCCGCAGTCTGGAGCACGATGAACAAAATGTATGACTAAGCGGGCTTATAAATCCGATTTTACCGGCAAAACCATCAATTGCGGCATAAACAGCCGGCCCTGCGCCGGGGACCTGTGCAAGCGGATGGAGTGTACCGCAGTTTTTTTCTATCAGTGCTGCGGTTGCCGCTGTCGTAATCGGCGTTAATGTGCGGGCAAAACCAAGCGGCATAAGTTCGATAAAGCGCACGGCAATCGGATTGTGTTCGGCAAGGCGCGCCAATGGAACGATATCCTCCTCATTGCACCCTTGAACGGGCACACAATTGATTTTAACAGGAATTGGCGCGGCAAGCGCCCGGTCAAGCTGAGTGCTTGCTTCATCAAACATGTCGCTTTGCGTAATGCGCCGGTACCGTTCCCGGTCAAGCGAATCCAAACTGATGTTCAACGCAGAAATTCCTGCATCAAGAAGATCTTCCAAAAGAGGCCCAAGGAGTATTGCATTGGTAGTTAAGCTTATCCAGTTGAACGCATGCAAACCGGTAAGACAGCGCAAAAACGGCACAAGACCACGCCGTGCAAGCGGCTCTCCGCCTGTTATCTTTACCTTACTTACTCCAAGCTCTGCCATCAGTGCAGCAATACGGAGTATTTCCTCAAAGGTAAGGATTTCATGATGAGGGATCCAGTCAGCGTTGGTTTTCGGCATGCAATAAACACACCGTGCAGGACAGCGATCGGTCACTGAAATGCGCAGATAATCAATAGTTCGCCCCAACGAATCAACCATGGCCGGCTTTCATTCCTGATTGCAGATATTTTTCCAATCTGCCTCTTATGCAGAAAAGCCGGCTTCAGTCACCGCTTCTTTCAGTGTGGCAAGAGTAACTGTCTCATCATGGCCAACTTCGGCGCTTTTGCTTTTAAGGCTTACTTGAACGGTATGCACTCCCGCGATGGCTTCCAGCGCGCCGGTTACCGCACGCACACAGTGGTCGCAACTCATTCCGTCAATGTTGAGTTTCGTTTTCATGATCTTCTCCTGGTTTTTCCTTGTGCGCCGTATCTTCCGTTTCATCGGTATACGGACGCAGTTCAAGGCAAATTTCTATATAATCACCTCCGCCTGGCCTATTCGACCCCAACGGAAAATAGTAAACCTGCTCACCAAGCTTAACAGGAATTGTTTGAAGCGTTGTTTCGTAACGAAGTCCCCCCCGCTGGGCAGTTTCAAACCACAACTGCCCCTGCGCAACGAGCATCCATTGATCGCCAGGCCGCTGATATGGGGTAAACTGAACAACAACGGCAAGATTGGCACCCACCAGTTTAAGTGCAACCGGACGTCCGGGAATAGTTACTTTATTAGATTCTGTCGTCCACAACTCTTCGTCCGACGCGGACAAAATCCGCGCCTGAATATGCACCATAACAGCCCGCTTTCGAAATCCAGGCATAAGTTTGTCGTGAAGCGGCACTACCGCAAGGCGGCGCGCCTCCCGGTGCGGTAAACGCGGCGTATACGGCGAGGGGGGGCCTGGCGGCTGTTGGGCAGAAAGCGCGCTCACTGGCCCCCACGCCAAAAGAATGAACAACCTTTGCAAGCGCGTATGTATGCTCATCTTTCCATCATTCTCCTTGGATGCTCGGATGCGTTCAAAAGACGCGGTTCGCCATACCGGTTGAAGCTTTTACTTTCCGGCAATTTAATGATGACAATGTTTGAATCGCCGTCATTTTCTAAAAATTGCAGCACATCATTCATGTTCGAGATATTCACTGTTTCTGAGGTGTTGTTTTCAAGATCGATTTCGTCAGGCAGGTTTATCAGCATATCCTCCGCCCGAAGTTCGCCGGCAAGCTGCCGCTCCTCCACGCCTCCTCCTCTGCCAAGAAGCACGGTAAATGCGGCAAGAACAGCAATACCTGCCGCCGCGGCAACCGGTAAAGGAAGATGCACCTGCCGCGCCCACAATTTGCTTGAAAATCGCCGGCGGCGCTGGGCAGTTACGCTACGTTCGTCTTCGTAAAAACGGGCGGCGGTTTCTATCTTTTCCCAAAGCCGTGTTCCAGCCGTGTTTAGCTTATTTGTGTCTAAATTGAGGTCAAGCCTTTGTGAAAGCCGCCTGAAATCGGCAATCGTCCCAGCACATGCGGGGCAGCCGGCAATGTGCGCCTCTATCTTCTCTTTAAATGGGCTGGGAAGCTCGTTGTCAACATAAACCGAAAGAATCTCTCTATTAGGACACATATTCAGTCTCCATACTCTGCGGAAAGAAGTTCCTGCAATTTTTCTCTTGCCCGAAAGGCACGTATTTTAACATTACCTTCGGTAATGCCCAATACCCGTCCAATCTCTTTATAATTTAATTCCCCCCACTCCTTAAGCGCCAAGACGCTCCGCAAATTTTCAGGCAGTCTTTCCAAAGCTGCACAGACATCTTCTTTTGCCTCGTTATTAATAAGCTCGGCCTCACCTGATAATTGCTCCCGCGTATCTTCATGAAACGCCTTCTGATACACCTTCAACTCACGCTGCCTGCGTTTTGAATAATTCAGCGCAGCATTTTTTACCACCCTGATCAACCAAAACTTTGCCTCGTCGTGACTGGGAAAATTCATGTCTTTTTCAAAAATCTTAAAAAACGCTTCCTGACATAAATCTTCCGCCGCTTCCGCATTTCCTGCAATACGCCATGCAACGCGATAAATCACCGGAAATACCGCATCGTAGATTTTTTTAAATTCTGATATCGGCATTCCCATTCTTAAACAATACTCCGCCGCTCAGGTTACAGAGGCGGCTGCGTAAAGTCAATATCATAAAATAATTAAAAAGACAGTTGCAAAATTACAAAAAATAGAATATAATACTCTAGAAATGGGTACAAGTTGCCGATAGTGTGTGTAGTAATCTTATTTAAGGTGCCTCTTGGAGGGTTAACGATGGCGAATTTATTCGTTAAGAGCAGTTTTGGGAGGCTGTTTGCAGTAGTTTTATGGACGGCGGTTTCTCTGGTTGCCGGACAGACGGTGTTCGGTCAAAGTACGGGTTTTTTCTTTGGAGCGGGGGGCACCTATTCAATGAATGCGTACTCGTCGGTTGATTTTACCGATAGGGAGTGGGAACGCCGTTTCCAGCAAGCGCCTGGCGCTTTTCTCATGCTTGGCGGTACCTTTGGACGGGTGAGCCTCGGCGTCGAGACTGGGTACGAGCCTAAGGTCTACGGTGTTGGTTTCAGTGCTGACGATGTAACAGCTGTTACGTTTCATCACATTCCAATGCTGCTGAGGATTAGCTATAGTACCGTAGGCGCTTTTAGTATCAAGCCCAATCTTTTTGGCGGCGCGGCGCTGGATTTTACAAATGGTACGCCGGAAGTTATGGCTGCCTGGGGCTCGCAAATAATACCCGCGCAGCCTCCATCGTATGACTGGCGCATTGCTTTTGGCGGCGGTGTAGATTTTTCTTATGCTTTTCCGGGAGATCACATAGCGCTTTTTGCCGGTGCAGGCTGGACGGCGCTTTTGCCGCTTCAGACAAGTTCAAATGAATGGTATCATTACCCGGTGCTGCGCGGTGGTGTGTTAATTCATCCGTCTGCGGGCGGCGGGAAGGGTGGGGCGCGCCGCAGCGGCAGCCGGGTTCCGGTAACGGTTCCGTCTGGACCGCGTCCTGTGCTGGTAAACGGCGGCGGTTCCTCGCGCTCAGGCGGCGGCGGCTCGTCGTATGGCGGGAGTGCGCGTTCCGATGCTTCTGCGCCAATGGAAGGTGTTTCAAATAATGATCTGCTTGCCAACATGAGGAAGGTCGAAGCTGAGAAGTCGGCGGAGGCGCGCAGGCAGAGTTCGGCATTGCAGGCGGTTGCCCATAATGATGGCCCGCCGCACCGGTCAACACCGCAGGATCCTATCCGCGTCCAGATGGAACAGCATATTGCCGAGATTGATGATCTTAAGCGGGAAGTTCGCCAACAGAAAGAAGAGCTTGCCGGAATGGCAGTGACGCTGGAAGAAGAACGTAAGGCATTGGAAGGACTTAAACGGCTTACCGGCAGAGTCAAAACAATTGAACTGGGTGAAGATGCAATGACTCCAGGAAGTAAAATTGATACGGTTTATTTTTTCCCCAATGTAGCGTCGCCTATGGTGATGTATTCGCTTCCTGTTGTTGATGAAGTGGGGCGGCATTTGCAGGCGGATTCAGGGCTTGAAGTCGCAATACGCGGTTACTCTGCCCCCGCCGGTTCGCCTGAAAATCAGGTTATTATTTCAGAAAGCCGGGCGCGGTACTGCGCGGAATATTTGAACAAGAATTTTGGCATAGCATACAACCGCATGTCAATTGAATGGTTTGGCGCAGAGAAGCGGCCAGAACAATCAAATTTCTATGACAATGGCAAAGAAGGATTTTTCCGGGCGGTTGAACTGGTAACCCGTCCGCGGGCCGGTTCAACAACAACGGCTCTTAAGCCGTGGATGCTGGAAAATCCTGTCAGTACGGATGAAGTTTACCCTATACGGGCTCCTTCGGCGCGCTGGCCTACAGTGGAAGAAGATATTGTTCCTCCTCAAAGCGATTACAGCAATGTATCGCCGCGGGGTAACATTACAACAAATAAACGGCGCTAGGCTTTTACCAAAGCGTAAACTCTGCTCGAAGGAGGAGTGGTGATGATATTAAAGACGAGGGCGACATTAGGGGGGCGTGGACTTGCCGCTTTGGGCATTGCTGGTGTGATACTTGCCTGTTCAAATCCGTTGGGGCCTGACGGCTGGAATAATGGCCGGCAGACAGGCGCTTCCAGTGACAATGTGTATATCACTGATTTTACGATAAAGACCAAGGGGAATCCTTCAAGTGGGATTCCTTCAACAATAATGATGCAGGGCGGCGCCAAGGTTACGGATAACGCAATCGAAGGCGCCGCGTCGGCTCGTGTGCTGCGGGCTGGTGCAGATGACATGCGTCTTTCTGATTTGACGGGCGAAAGTGACGGTCCGGCAACGCTGATTCCGGTGGTAACGGCGTCGAAGAATGCGCTGATATTACCGCTTACCGACCGTTATATTGATTATTGTTTTAAGGATGCGTCGGTAAACGGGGCGGTCAAAGACTGGGCAAACCGGCTTAGGCCGACACCGGCTGGAACAGGTCTTGATGGCCATTATATTCTTGAATTGATTAAACAGCAAAACACAAAGGATATAAAATTTATTCCGCCCGAGATGCCGTTGGCGCTGGGCATTGACTTTACCAGTCCTATTGATGTTGTCGTTGTATCAGTTGGCGGTGCGACACGGCGTTATAAAGTAACGCTTGCCGCGTATACAAGTATTCCTTTGTTTGTAAATGCGAAAACGGGCAATGACGAGTCGAACAATGGTTCAAGCTGGGGAGATGCGTTTGCTTCGCTGGAAAAAGCCCTTACGGCGGCGAATCCCAACGATAACGACAGAGTTCCCAAAGAAATATGGCTTGCCGGCGAAGAAGGCCAAATTGCCTATTACGACATTAACGGCGTTGAGATCGTCAATAAAGAAGATCCTTCCGGTTCAACTGATATAAAAACCGCCGAAAAATTCCCGCCGTGGGGCGGCGTAATGCTGGTTGGCGGTTTTAGGGGCATTGAAAGCAAAAACGGTTCTGCCGAAGAAGAAATGCACAACGACCCTGATACCTATCCGGTTGTTGTGTACAACAGTAAACCGTCCAATCCTGCCTACTCCAATGGCGATAGGGTTGGCAATACGGCGCTGGTAGTTCGCGGTGTTCCTGTTACTTTGGAAAGGCTTACCCTGAGCGGTCGCAAGGATCCACGTGCGCTCAGTTCTGAAAAACAGCGCGGCGTTTACCTGGGACAGCGGGAAAGCGGCCTTTTAGGGTATGCTTATTCAGCATTAACGCTGAATATTCGTGCATTAATAACAGATTGTGATGTAAGCGGGTATACACCAGGCAGCGGTGCCGACAACGGTCAACCGAACGGCGGCGGTGTGTATGTCAGCTACAAAAGCCGTCTTTATATTGAAAATGGTTCGTTGTATGTCGAGGAGAACGGCAAGATGTATATGCCCGGCGGCGAGATTGGCGGCAATACAGCGGTTTTGGGCGGCGGTGTTTATGCTGAATACGGTGAAGTTCATATTCTCCATGGCAGAATTAACGGTAATACGGCGACAAGTAACGGCGGCGGTGTATTTTTGGATTATGACAAAAATACCGGTTCTGCCGGATATAATAACGGTGTGCTTTTCTTTAAAGCGGGGCAGATAAACGGTAATTTAGCTGGCGAACCTAGTGTACCATCATCCCTTGATAAGGGGAATGGTGGCGGTGTTTATGTAAATGTTGATGAAAGTGGTTCTCCCAGTGCCAACAGGCGCGGCGAGTTCTATATGGGACAGGACAGGAACGGCCTTTCGGCAAACGAGATACCCGAAATACGGGGAAACATTGCCATATCTTATGGCGGTGGTGTTTATGTAAGTTATAGGAATGATACGGTGCTTGGCGTGTTTAAGAAAGCGCCGCAGATTACAGGAAACCCAAGCGGCGTAATCTATGCACATGATGGTAATGTGCCTGTTGCGCTTGCAGCAGACCGCGATCCGCAGACAAAAAGCAATGTAGCGTTAGCGAATACAGCTATTTCAGATCCCTGGTCGCCGAACACCGCAATCCAGCCCGGGGCCGGGCATGCTGTGTTCATAACAGCCGGTGCGGTAGTTGACAATATTTTGGGGGCGTATATGTCGTATGACGCGCAGTCGCCCAGCGCAGTTGATGCTGATGGAACTATCCACACATTTGAAGTGAAGTATAGGGACGGTTCTAATATCGAAAGATATGCTGATGTTGCTGTTGTGCATGATGCAAACAGCGATACCACAGATGATGCGGCATCTACTAATCCGAATGCGTATATTCCAGGGCGTATACGTGTATCGATTCCTGCGGAAGTTATTGATAATTATACTGCTGTTACAGGTGGTAATGCTAGTTGGGCGACTGTGACAGATCTTTCGGTGGATGCGGCATCGTTATTGCTGGAAGTTCCCTATGATGTGGAAGTAGAAGATGACGCATTAAAGGCGTTGTTTCCCACGAAGGCCGGTGCTGTTCGCAGTGGCGCGCCGGCTGATTATTCAGGTGGCATGCCGGCAAGTTCTTCAAAAGATCCTGTTCAGCAAGCACGGCAGCTTTTTGTTGATTTCAATAGCACAACCTTAGGCTGGATACCAGGGGAAGCGAACTGGTCATTCCAGACAGCAAAAAGCAGGTATACAACTAAACGAGGAAGTGGTGGCAGCTATAATCAGATAAAACGTGATTTTGGTAATATACCAATGACCAATTTTGGACTTGCTCCATGGTATGTGGTTATTGATGCAAATAAACGCGCCCATGTTTATATTGTTGAAGTTACCGTTACCGGAATGCCGGTTATAAAAGTAGATTCGGCTTCTACTTCAACAGTACGAGATGGGAAAACTTGGCGAACACCATTTCTTGCTGTTGCCAGCGCATTGGCGGCGGTTCCCGGTACAACACCGGCAGATATATGGATTAAAAAACCCGCCAGCGCCTTGTCTTTTAGTGCACTGAATACCGGTACGAATGTTGGTTTTGCCGGCGGTTTTGAAGGATATGAACTTACCAAAAAACAGCGGGCAAACCCGCTTAATAATATTGTATCGTTGAATGTTAGCCCGGTATTTCCCGGCAACACCAATATAACTCTGGAATATATCGCCGGTTCCGTTGCCGGTGCAGCGAGCGTCATGCTTAACCCGCAGGATACGTTTGTTTTGGGCGAAAGCGTACAGTTCCGTGCGCCGATTAAAGGCGCTGCCGCCGGTGTTATTATGAACAAGAACGCTGTTCTTGCCGGGCCCATTGCATCTACCACCGGCGTTACGCTGGAAGGCGGCTTCCTTACGATGAATGGTGCTGCCGAGATTTCAGGGTGGAATGGCGGCGCTGCCATAATAAAGAACGGCACAATGGAAATGAACGAAAGTGCGATGATACGGAATAATACCCGTGCTAATCAAGCTGCCGTTTCTAGCGAAGCATCGGCTGCCGGCATTAGTCTTTACAATGCGACGCTTACCTTAAACGGACTTCCCAGTGCGTATCAGCCTGATGCGACTATGCCGAATTACTATCCCTATAACACGCCGCCTACGATACGTAATAATAGGGCCGACGTTGCGAGCGGTAAGGGCGGCGGCATCTATGCAAAGCGCAGTGATATTATTTTTGCCAGTGTCGGCGCGGCGGCAAGTCCGGGCGGTGTGGTTGAGCAGAACAATGTGACTGCTGGTAATGGCGGCGGTATTTATCTGGATGAGCAAAGCACGGTAATGTTCAGAAAAGGCGCTATACGGGGTAATACGGCCGCCGGCGTTGGTGATACAGCAGGCAATGGCGGCGGTGTTTACATGACAGGCCCCCATGATCTTTCAAAATTTGTTAACTTGGGAAGTTCCAATCCTCTGACTGCGGCATACAACAATGGAACGATACTTAATATGACCAGCGCGGCAGACCTTACTGCGTTAACCAATGACCCGGCAAGTACGGCAGTAATTGCCGGAAACACTGCCCAGAAAGGCGGCGGTGTATATTTAAAAGCAGGTACTATGCTTTTTAGAACTGGAAGTAAGGGAGCGATTTTCGGGAATGACGCGGCGGGCCAGGATGCCAATACCGCGCCCACCGCCGCCGCATTGTACGATGAAAACAGCTTGGTAAGCGATTCGCGGACACGGCTGTTCCGTACTCAGGTTGATATTTCGATTTGGGGCAGCACGGATGCGGCGAGCTATCCGCCGGAGCGTTCGCAGACCATTGGGTATACGTCTGCAAATACGTATATTCCGGAAAATCAGCCCAACCGTGATAACAGGCTTACATCGTTTATCATGAGCGCAAATGGTACACCCTACAAAGCGGCGATTATTGAAGACACAGGGAATCATGCACCGTCGTATTTACATCCAGGTGAAATGACCATTGACGCCTTTGCGGCGGCAAGCGGAACTATTAACATTAAACTTTTGCTTTCTGATGTTCAGCAGGCGGTAGACAGCGGCGGTATCTCGCTTCTTATTCAGCCTTTGGCAAAGTCTACAATTAACGCCGGTTCATCAGGTGTTAAAATATTGCTGCCTGCTGAATTATACGAATATTATGCGGGATCAGGTTCAATGACGAATGATAAATTTGGCCCCCGGTCAGGCAACTATGACGAAGCGCTCCAGGCAATGTTCAAAGGTGTTGCTGCAAGTTTTAATCACACTTTACCGCCGCCGAGTAATTTTTCACAAAATCCCTTGTTTGAAACAACAGCCGTTGTTGCAAAACGGATGATGGCAAGTTCCGGTTATGACAGCCTTAATCAGTTACAGGCACAGGCAGACAGCCCCTACGGCGTGTTTGCCTATAAAGACTCTGTGCTTTCAGGAGGGGCGGGGCAGGATAACTTGCATTACGACCAGGTATCGCCTCCGCCAGGAGCGCAGACGAAAAGACCTGCGTTGTATTGTCCGGTGCCAGCAACGGGAGCTTTGCCGGAAGCGCCAACATGGAATTTTACCGCAGTTGAAGGCGTAAGTACCTATACACTCTATTCAATAAGTGAATCGGGTAATATCCGTAAATACACGTTAAATGTCTCGGTTTATACGGCGGCGCCGCGGTATGTAAACAGTGCCACGCAAAATGCTGTTTCGTGGGGCGATATTCCCGGCACGAATCTTCAAACGGCGCTTGTGGCAGCCTCAAAATCGGAAAATCAATCAGATATTTGGATAAAAGGGAGTAGCACTAATATTACATTCAGTGCGGCATCACCATCGTGGACATTCAACAAGTCACCGGTTATCCTTATAGGCGGCTTCCTGGGTTCGGAATCTACGCCGGAAGAACGCCCTGCGCGCATTGCGCTGAGTCCTTCAGCTTCGTGGCATCAGCCGCAATACCGTATAGACGGTATCGCAAACATAGCATCAAATACCGCGTATTTTAGAACGACAGGGCCGAACTTTACCAGCGTTGCGCTGGGAAGCGTTACGGTAAGAGAGACTCAGTTTACACTGCGGGATATTAAAGCGAGCTTTACTGATCTGGTCGTTGGCAAAGGCGGAACCGTTAGGGTTGAAAACGCTATTCTGTTGGGTAATGTTACGCTCAACGAAGGCGGACGGCTTATCGTTGGCGACTCTACGCGGAATACTACTGCGGAAGGACGGGAAAGTCTTGTAAGCGGTGGAACCCTTATTGTTGGAAGCGGAACCGGACGGGATGCAAAAGCGGGCGACCTGCTGCTCAATGCGGGTCAGATATACAGCCCCGTTAAACTACTGAACCAAGGAACGACATTTGTTATGAATGGCCGAGGGGCTATTGTGGTAAGTTCCGCCGCTGCCTCAGGTGGTGTGCAGGTGGGAAGCGCCGCTACGTTTGAAATGAACGGAGGCATCATCATGGGATCCGGCGAATCGGTTACCGGTGCCGTTGCTAGTGGTGTTGGTGTATTTGTTACTGCGGCAAGCTCCCGCACCGATGCGGCAACCTTCCTTCCAGATTACGATGATAAAGGCGGGTACTTTAGGATGAGCGCCGGCTATATCAAAAATATGGCAAGCGCCGGTGTTAAGATAGGGACAGGCGGTGAATTTGACAAAGCATCGGCAACGGCAATCATTTACGGCCCAACGCAGGTAATAGCTTCAATGGGTAACGGTTACACGATAGAAGACGGAAACTTCCTTGATGTTCCGTGGGCTAATTCTTCGACATATTGGCCGTCTGCTGGTGGTTCAGCTGTGATAAGTTCGTTTGGTGCGCCGATTATTCAGGGAGCATTGCCCGGCGGCACTCAGCCTTACTATGGCGACCCGGGTAAAGTTGGCTATAAGTGGGATGTTGATTTTGGGACGGCGTATACTTATACGACAACCAAATACAAGCCGCTTGGATACTCTAAAGAATTAAGTATTCAACCGGCATCTGCGGGGTATAAAGGTCTTCGTATAGAGATAACTAACGGGTCGCTTTCATCTCCCAGTGTTCCATCAATAGAGTTTGGTGTGTATGGACAGTATCCGCCGACTCTTGACGTCGATGGTTCGGTGGGAGTCGATGGGCTTTCGGCAACATTCCTGCCAAGCCTTGCTGCGCCGATGAATGCAGGAA
The DNA here is from genome assembly GCA_031279965.1 of Spirochaetaceae bacterium. Lineage (GTDB taxonomy): Bacteria > Spirochaetota > Spirochaetia > Treponematales > Breznakiellaceae > JAIRPU01. The sequence goes on along the minus strand of JAITHM010000153.1, from coordinate 464 downwards.
AGACGTTGTTTATCGTGCGGCCGGGAGCTTTTACTCAAAGATCTGCACAGCCAACCGTGAATGTGCTTATTGCTGCATCAACCTTCTGATAGTCTAAAAAAGCCCTGAGTAATCAGGGCTTTTTTTCGCATTACACGCGCGGTTAATTACGGTCAATTTTATAGCGTCCACGGTGGTGTCAGCGTCTTGTGATGAGGGGCGGGGTCACCCGCCGCGGGTGCGCCCTTAGAGCCTGTTCAAAATCTAGGGATAGGCAAGATTGCCGCGCATGAGATTTTGAAAGGTTCTTACACCTTCCCGCCGAACTTCCAGTAGACCACCGGCAGCACGAAGAGCGTGAGGATAGTGGAGCCGGCAAGGCCGAAGCAGATGATTGAGCCGAGCGGGCCCCAGAGGAGGGAGCCGGATGTGATAAGCGGGACGACGCCGACGGCGGCGGCGGTCGCGGTGAGGAATATCGGGCG
>JAITHM010000095.1 GCA_031279965.1 Spirochaetaceae bacterium | reverse complement strand
TACCCTTTACGCGATATGGCTTCCCGACAATACCAATCTTGCGACCAAGTTTGGAACGACCGGTGTAGCGGCGACGTTTAACGCGGTTGCGGCGTATCTTAGAACCACGCCGAAACAGGACGGCTCCGGAACCACGATGTCGGTTGGGGCGATTAAGATAGGCGACTACGTGATACTGCCGAGTCTTTCGGTGGCTGTATACAACAGCCAGGGAACCGCTATTACGGGCCTTGCCGATCAGAAAGTGAAGGTGGTGGGGATAAATCCGTATGCCGGTAAGAATCTCAACACGCCGGGTGCGCTTTTGGTGTTTCAGTTTGAGAAGATCGTGACGACGCGCAGGATGCACTTAAACGCCAACGTCAGCTATGGCGAAACCGAGCTGCGCAGGTACCTAACGCCTGTGGGCGGCGCTACGGGAAGCGGGAACTTTTACACGGGGCTTGTGAACGCCGGTGTGCCGGAGGATGTGTTCTGGGCTCCGATGCGCGTGATTGGCGCGAAATACGGCGGCAGCATCGAGTCGCTGCAGGACAAGGTCTTCCTGCCAACGGTCTACGAAGCATTCGGATACGAGTACGGCGGGGAAACAAGCGGGAACCAGGGAAGGCTGAGCGCGTATCATGATAGCGACAGCCGGAAGAAGAGCGGCGCGGGGGCTAACGAGTGGTGGCTCGCTTCGCCCGATTCCAGCTCCTCGTCTTACTTTGGTAATGTCTACACCAACGGCAGTGTCACCAGCAACATTGCGAATACGGTGCTCGGCCTCGCCCCCGCGTTCTGCATCAAGTAGTTAGTAGTGGGCAGTGGGCAGACTTTGGCTGGTATATGTTAGCTAACGGCGATTTCAGCGTTAGGTAACGTATTCCGGCCAGAAGCCGCTGTCCACTGCCCACTGCCCACTGTCCACTGTCCACTGTCCACTGTCCACTGTCCACTGCCCACTGGAATTTTATTCATTTGTGACAGCTCGCGCCGATGAAACAAGCGAACTGAGGGCAAGAAAAATGGCGAGTGCCGCCATTATCCCGCCGCGCGGCAGCATAAAATTATAACATGCATGAAGAAGTATGGCGGATATTAAACGTCCGGCAGCAATAAGCGGAGTTTTTTCCGCGGACAGCGCGGACTGCGCACAACGAATCCCGCACGCGCCATGAAGAGGGGCGGCACTTAACGCACGGACAAGCACAACACCAGCCTCGCTTGCCGCATGTGCAGCAGTCTCCAGCGCGGCAAAACTAAGTCCGGCAAGCAGTCCGCCGCCAGCGCTAAAACCTTCATTAAGAATACTCTGTGAAGAAAACACCCTGATACCGGCAAAAAGTACGAAAAAAACAAGAAACCGCGCCCCTTCCTCGGTCAAAGCTACACGAACAAACACATCAAAAAACTGCGCGGCAAACGAAGCCGCGCCTTCCGGAAGCGCTTCCGTTATCAGCGACTGAATAACGGCCGCCATAACAAGCGTTGCCACACCGGCGGCAAGAAATAGCAGCGTCACCAAAAACGGAAAAACTATCCCGCGCCGCCGTATCCAAAAAAATGCCAGCGTTACCGGTACAAACGAGAGTACGAGAATAAGAAGCACAACCAGCACACTGCTCATAATTATAATCTATCAGCGATGTAAAAAAGGGTCTACTCATTGCAGGCATGACAAGCTAAGATGCATCATGATACTCTTCATTGAAGACGATCCCAATATTCGTGAACTGGTCGTGTATACGCTGGAAAAAACCGGTAAAAGAGCTTACGGATTCAATAACGCCAAAACATTTTATACCGCGCTTGAAACACGTTCGTTCGCGGAAAAACCGGAACTTGTTCTGCTTGACATCATGCTGCCCGGCGAAGACGGCCTTGGTATTCTTAAAAAAATTCGGGGCGGAAAATTTTTCCTTGCCGGCCTTGGGGCGCGTACTCCAGTTATTATGCTAACGGCAAAAAACGCTGAATACGACAAAGTCCGCTTTCTTGATGCGGGCGCTGACGATTACATTGTAAAGCCCTTTGGCATGATGGAACTTATCGCCCGCGTGCACGCAGTGCTCCGCCGCAGCAATTCCGATAACCAGGAAGCCGGCAGCGATACTCTTGTGCTGGGAAATATGGCGATAAACATGGGAGCGCGCCGCCTGCTCGTTGCCGGAAAACGGGTAGAATTAACCGCCAAAGAATTTGAACTTCTAAGCTTTTTACTGCACAACCGCGATACGGTGATGAGCCGTGAACGCCTTCTGGACAAAGTGTGGGGCTATGAATTTACCGCGGAAACACGTACCGTCGACGTTCATATCAGGACGCTCCGGCAAAAACTTGCTTCAAGCGGCGTATCGGCTGATTACATCGAAACAGTCCGCGGCGTTGGCTACCGGATTTCTGACGGTACGGCGGCTCCAGAACCGCAATAAAAATGTATCTTTAGAAAAGAGGCAATAATGCCGATATTTGAAAATAAGATGAATACGTTGCCCTCATACCGGTGGCGCAAAGCGCATGAAACTGAAAAATTTATGGGCGAAATGTTTTTGCGGGAACGAGAGAAATACTGCGTATCGGCGTGTGCGCGGTTTCGCAACCTGAATTTCGTAGAAGATCATGCGTGGGTGCTTTCATCAACAAGCCTGCAAACTGCCGCTATGATACTTCACAGCCGCCGTACGATATTCCCTGTTTTTAACGGCATTACCAAATTAAACATTCCCACACACCTTTACCGCGCGCTTTCTACGATTAAAATCCATGCGCTGCACGGCCTTGCCGCCGAAATAGATACATTACTTAAAATACTTGCCCCGCTCAGCCTCAAGCCGACCGAACATACCGACTACTATCTTATGGCGCTGGACAGCGTAAACGATCTTAAAAGTGTTAAAGCGCCCCCCAAAGGCATCACACTGCGCCGCCCCAAACGCGAAGACATTGAACGCCTCCTGCCCATTCAGGCAGCCTATGAACGTGAAGAAGTACTCCCTGCCGGCGCGATTCTCGATCCGGTAAGCTGCCGGTTTAATCTCCAGCGTATTCTTACCAAAGAACAGGCTCTTATCGCAGAAATAAACGGAAAAATCGTGGGAAAAATCAACACCAACGCAAATGCTTATTCACGCTGTCAAATTGGCGGCGTCTATGTACTGCCGGAATACCGCGGTTCTGGTATCGCAAGCTGCATGACGGCGGCTTTTGTCCGGCTCCTCCTTGCCGAAGGCCTGGGAATGACGCTTTTTGTCCGGAAACACAATGAAGCCGCCCTACGCACTTATTTGAGCGCCGGCTTTAAGAACGAAGCTGATTATAAAATCGTCTATCTTTAAGTTTTCTATGATTTCAAAATATCTTGAATATTTACAGGCAGTGCGTTCAATGTCGCCGGCAACCCTCCGCGCATACAGCGCCCATCTTGCCGATTTTTCAGCCTTCTGCGAAAACCTTAACATACGGGCCGAAAACGCCGAGCGCACCACATTGGAACTTTTTATTGGTGATATGAGCCTTGAAGGGTATGCGGCGCTGAGCATCAACCTGGCGCTTTCATCACTGCGGGGCTTTTTCTCCTATCTTCGCCGCTTCAACTATCGTGCCGATAACCCCGCAGAAACATTACGGAATGTACGTGTCCCCAAAAAACTGCCGGTTTTTTTGTGGGAACATGAAATGGCAGAATTTGCCAAGCTCCCCGGTACGCTCAACATACTTTGGACAGCGCGTGACCGTGCCCTCATCATGCTGATGTATTCAGCGGGATTGCGGCTGAGCGAGTTGGTATCACTTACCCTGTCGCAGCTTGACGGCGATTTGCGCGGGGCGCGTGTCTGCGGGAAAGGCCAGAAAGAGCGCGCTGTGTTTTTCTCCCGCGAAGGCACCGAAGCCCTACGCGCCTACCTCCCAGAACGAAACGCAAAACTCCAGGATTCAAACAACGATGCGCTTTTTATCAGCATGAAGGGAACAACGCTTACTGCGGTAGGGGCCCGCTGGATTATTGAAGAATACGCACGGCGCAGCGGCAGTCCCAAAAACATTCACCCGCACAGTCTGCGGCATAGTTTTGCCACCCATCTTATGTCGGGCGGCTGTGATATTCGAGTTGTTCAGGAATTGCTGGGGCACAGCAGTCTGGCTACAACGCAAATCTACACCCACACAAGCATGACACGCCTTAAAGAAGTGTATAAAAAAGCACATCCCCACGCCTAATTATACGCCGCCCATTCCAAGTTTTGAATGAAGCTGCCGGTAAAACGCCGCACGCCCCGAAGCGATAAGCTTTGCTTTGTAGGGCGTTTTTCGAATCTGAATCGCGTCGCCTTTTTCCAACGCTTCGGTAACCTGTCCGTCAATGGTAAGCAAAACACCGCTTCGCTGGTCGCGCTCAACAGTAATCGTAATCGTTTCGCGTGCTGGTGTTACCAGCGGACGGTGAAGCTGCGAAAAAGGACAGACAGGATTCAAAATGACAGCTTCCATTTCGGGGTCAAGCACCGGCCCGCCAGCCGAAGCACAATAGGCGGTTGATCCTGTCGGTGTTGCTGCAATAAGGCCGTCGGAACGGTAACGGGCAAGATTAAATTCACCGCTTTCTGCGCTCAACCTGATGGTTTTTGAGATGCCGGATGCGGAGATAACCGCATCATTTAATGCAGCAAGCGAAAACACGCATTGCCCTTCACGTTCAACACGAACATCAAGCATGATACGCTCTGAAATAATGCTGGTGCCGCTTCGCCATCGTTCAAATTCATCTTCCCAGTCATCAGGAGGTATTGTTGCAATAAAACCCAGCGAACCAAGATTGAGCGGCAGCACAGGCACGCCAAACGCCGCTACCGTCCGCACGGCAAACAGAACAGTACCATCTCCTCCCAGGCTGAATGCCGCATCATACTCAATATGCGCCGGTATTCGATCGGTATACGACAAAAGCGCCGCATCAATCTGTTTCTTCGCAAGCTGTTCCTGTATTTTTATTGCCAATGTCTGCGAGGCCGCTGTTTGAGGATTTACAATCAACAGTACTTTCATGAACGCACTACTCCCCTATTTTGCCTGCCTGATTAATAAGATTGGCCTGATACCCGGCGCAAAACCCATTATCAATGTTTACCACACTTATCCCTGGAGCGCACGATGTCAGCATACCAAGCAGTGCCGAGACACCGCCGAATGACGCACCATACCCAACACTCGTTGGCAGCGCAATAACCGGTACGGCGACAAGTCCGGCAAGTACGCCGGCAAGTGCGCCTTCCATGCCGGCACAGGCGACGACGACCCGTGCGGCGCGAATATCTTCAAGCCGCGAAAAAAGCCGGTGAATACCGGCGACACCAATATCGGCAATAAGCTTGATCCGGCTGCCAAAAAATTCAGCCGTACGTGCCGCTTCTGTTGCAGCGCAAAGATCCGAGGTGCCCGCTGTGGCAATGACAACAAGTCCTGTGCGCTTTTCTTCCGGGCAAAATTCGCCTATGCTCAGCGTCCGTCCCAGCGCATCGTACTCGGTCTCACGAAACCGCACGGCAAGTTTTTCGGCAAGTTCTTCATTTGCCCGTGTCGCAAAAACCGGCGCGCCATCTTCCCGCATTTTTGTGATGATATTAAGGGCCTGTTCTATCGTTTTCCCCGCACAATAAACAACTTCAGGATAGCCTGTACGTTCGGCACGGAGTTTGTCGATTTGGGCAAAACCCAAATCGCCCGCGTAAAGCGCGGCAATTCTGCTGCCAGCCGTCTCCATATTCACCGTACCTTCACGCACGGCCTGTAAAATTAACGCAAGTTCAGGATTCAGATGTCTGCTCCATCAGCACCTGGAGATCTTTGATTTTTTGCAACGCATCCTCATATTCAAAATCGTTAACAAGCCTGCAAATTTCGGCCAGCGCTACATCAATTTCACTGGAATATTGCACCCATTCAGCCTCGTGGATAAGCGCTTCAAGCCGGTCTGCGGCGCCAATCTCGCCGAGCATCGTCTCTTCACATGCATTGTGCAGCATGGCAAGCCGTTCAATGAGCGCAGCTTTTTTAATCTGACGTTTCTCGCCGCTTGGTGCGCCGCCGCGGACAAAGCTTAACCTGGCAATAGCCCGCGCAAGATTTTCAACATCAGCACAGAGCGTCTCCGTTCCTCTTAAAACCGTATCGCTCTGCCGCCGTTCATTTGCCGCATCTACCGCGTGCCTTTCAAGCAGAAACGCCCGTTCAAACAATGCGTCCGCGCCAATCGAACCGCACATGCCTTTAAGAGCATGCGCCTTAATTGAAAATTCCTTCCAGTTCCGCTCAGCCAAGAATAAATTCATGTTGTTGATAAGAGTGCCTACATCTTTGGCAAATGAAGTGAGCATCTCTTTATAAATACGCTTATCTCCACCAGCGCGGGCAAGCGCTTTTTCTACATCAAGTTCTGATATAGAAAAAAGTTCCTGCAAGTCAGAACTGTCTTTTCCATCACCGGAAGACTGCAGCTGCGCTTGATTGTCAAGTATATCAATTTTGTCCCGGGGAAGCCATTTAAGAAGTATCGCATTGAGTTTATCAGCTTCGATGGGCTTGGTAAGACAGTCGTCCATTCCGGCATTAAGAAAGAATTCCCGCATGCCGGAAATTGCGTTCGCGGTAAGCGCAATGATCGGCGCATTTGCCGAAGGACTTGTAAGCTTACGCATGAATGACGTTGTATCAATGCCGTCCATTTCGGGCATCATGTGATCCATAAAAATCACGTCATACGCATTTTCTTGAGCCATCTCCAGCGCTTTCTCGCCTGTTTCCGCCGTGTCAGCGTGGATATTATGCCGCTCCAAAAAACCGCGCGCAACAATAAGATTCATCGGAGTATCATCAACAACCAGCGCCCGCACCCCCTCTTTCGCAACGGCAAACTGCGCGGCGCCGTTTTCGCTCCGTTCAATTTTATCACTATTTCCAAGTTCAAGGGGAAGATAAATAGTAAATACCGATCCTTTGCCATAAACACTTTCTACCACAATTGCACCGTTCATAAGTTCTACAAAACGTTTGGTAATGGCAAGCCCCAGTCCGGTTCCCAGTACATTGCGGTTCATTTTGGTATCTACCTGCTGGAAACTGTCAAAAAGCCTTGGTATATCTTCTTTGCGAATACCAATGCCTGTATCAGAAACTGTAATTGTATAGTAGAGCGCAAGGTTGTCTATGCCCTGCCGCGGGCGTCTGTCAAGATTAATGCTTACCGTACCATGGCGTGTATATTTAATTGCATTGCTTATCACATTTGTAATGACCTGCCGTATCCGTATTTCATCGGCGAATACAACAGACGGTATGGCATTTGAACAGCTTGATGCAAACGTAAGTTGTTTTTGTTCGGCGATATATTTAAACATTGAACTGATATTCATAAAAAGTTCAACAATATCAAAATGAACAGGCACCAGCTCAATTTTGCCGGCTTCAATTTTTGAAAAGTCAAGAATATCATTGATAATTTGAAGAAGTGAACGTGATGTCTTTCTGATGCTGTTAAGATATTCTATTTGAAGTTCAGTTAAATTTGCCGTAGGCATAAGCTCTGTCATACCCAGTACCGTATTCATCGGTGTGCGTATTTCATGGCTCATATTTGCCAAAAACGCCGATTTCGCGCGGTTTGCGTCTTCCGCACCAAGCTTTGATTCAAGACTGTCAGCCATGCTGTTAAAGCCGTTAATCACGTCTGCAAGTTCATTGTTCTGATGATACGCAATGCGCAGGTGATAATTGCCTTCCAGTATCTCTTTATGGGCGCGTCCAAGCTGAGAAAGCCGCACAGTAATGCGCGACATTAAAAAGACAACCAAAATGGAAATTAACACACTAACCAGCAGGGCAAGCAGCGTTATTTTCTGCCGCTCCTGCCGCATAATGAGCTGAAAGCCTGTCATATCGCGTCCCGCTTCCAGCAGCGCGACAACAACTCCCCGCGAGTTGTAAATGGGAACACTTACATACGCCCAGAAGCCGTCCGCCGTTAACTCAATATTCTGATACAGCCCTTTGAAAAAAAGTGCGGCAATTTCTTCGTGATTAAGGAACCATTCCGGCATAAAAAGCCGCACTTCTTTATTTGAACTGCAAAAATAACTTGCAAAAAGCTGGTTTTCGCCGGAAAGCGGCGCATTAAACAGTTTATAAAGTATAATGTATACTGATTTATTCCATTCATCACGATGGCTGTTGCTGATTTTTTCAAGAGTATCATTCAAATCTTGATAGTTTGGCGTTAGAAAGTCAGACTGCGAGCGAACCGATTCAATTGCATCACCATCAAAATGAAGCGCGGCAACTTTGGCAAAGCGCGTTATATTGCCAAGTATATTATTGTAAAACTGACGTTCCCAAAAATTATTCAGCATTGAATAAAGGATAATATATGACGCAATAACTACAGGAATTACCGCAAGCACTTGGCGTGTTATAAGGGTAAGCCGATTATGTAAAATCTGCACAAAAAATATAACGAATGCGGCAAGTGCACAGCCGATCGCAAGTATAAGCGAAAGATAAACAAGCAAGATACCTGTTTTTTCTGACCAATTAAGCTCTACACTCTTGTACCGGACAAATTCAGTGCCGTCATAAAACCATACAAATCCGCCAAAAACACCGGCCCACGCCTCCTTTGCCCCGCCAAATCCGCTTTGATGCGGCTGCCCGCCTTCGCCGGCAAGCTCGTCAAAACAGATGCTGGGAATAACCGGCACCTCACGCCCGGCAGCATCAAGCCGGATAAGATTTCCCGAAATCACATCCTGAATAATGATAGAACCATCATCGTCATACTGGATGCTGCCGGCAAAACGCCCTCCCGTATCCTGATTGTACTGCCATACTGTCCGCAGCTGCGGCGCTTCCCCATTAATAACTTCGTAAACTTCGCCGCTTCGGGTAAGGTAAACAAAATTTTCAGCATCTTTTTGAAAAAGCGCCGCGACCGCGTAATCTGCCGCCGTTATCGTGCCATCACGTTTTTGATAATAGATACGCGGATAAAATTCGGTATTGCTTAACTCGCCGCTTTCAATGTTGTAATTAAAGAGCACTACCTGCGAAGCCTGCAGCATGGAAAAATACAGCGTCCCGGAATGAACCACAAGCGAATTAATAAGAGGAAATGTATTGGGATTTCCGCTGCCATCCTGGGGATACTCGGTAACAAAAATATCTTCATAAGAACCGCTGCCGGTATGGTAAAGCCGCACCCTATCCTGCAAGGTTCTGTATGTTGACGTATCAATAACAGATTCATAGACAAAAAGCCGCCCCTCACCATCAGCGGCAAAGTCGCTAAAAACCGTGTAGCCTGTTGTTTCCCGCGGAGTGATGACATACTGCACAACACCATCAACCGACATGCAAATAATCCGCGAAAGAGAGCGGTCTATGGTATAAATAACACCATCTTTTTCATATTTTGCCACCGCAGGGAAAAGAAAGTCCAGTTTTTGCTGAAAAGCCGGTTCGGCAAAAATACGCGCGTTCAGTATACATACCAACGTAAAAATCACCGCGAACGCCGCCGTGATAAGAACCACAGGAAATGCTTTTGAACGAGTAATCACCGCCATATACCACTATTCTATCACATAAAGTTTCTGTTGTCCATCAGTTTGTTGGCGGCCTTGCACTTGATAGTTTCCCTGCACTTCGCATTTTGGATGCCTGCCCGGGTGCTTGACAGAAAGAGGCCTCCCGCAGTATACCAAAAGTACGCCCGGATGGTGGAATTGGCAGACACGCTAGTTTCAGGTACTAGTGCTCGTAAGGGCTTGGGAGTTCAAGTCTCCCTCCGGGCAATCAAAGCCTTGGCGCAGCGAAAAAAAATTCCGATAAGAATACCAGGCGGCCATCGAGAAACAGACTGTCAATTTACTCGAAGGCGTTTGGAGACAGACTCTAGGGAACAAGACGCAGAGACGTAAGGCTTGTGCAGGCGTTCAGAGAAGATGCTGTTTCTCATGGAAGGGTGATACAGGTTATGGAGGAAGAATTAATCAATGGGGAACTGCTTGAAAAATTCGAAGAAGAAGCAGTTTTTCTTAAAGAAACAGCAAAAAGCTCTGTTGAAAGCACTCAAAAAGCGGCGTTAAACAGGAGGGGTAATGCGCTTCTTAATGATGGAGATGTTGAGAATGCCCGGCGAATCTTTATAACGACAGGCTATTCAGACGGGCTTTCCCGTATCGGGGACTACTATAAAAAAAAGGGCCGCCTGGTAGACGCACTGCGCATGTATTGGACGGCGCACGACAAAAAAAAATCAACGGAGCTCTGCATGGAACTTTCTATTTTCATTAAGAGTCTTCTTAACGAAGACACCACATCTGGCGGAGGCGGACATGGATGAACAGATACTGTCTGAAAATGGATTTCATACGGAAATAAGCCGCCACGAAATAGCCGCCGAATTATCCAGAAAAGGGTATCAGCTTCTTAAAGAAAACAAAAATGAAGAAGCAAAAGTATGTTTTGCAAAAATACTCGAAATAGACGCCGGCAATAATTATGCGCTTGTAGGGATGGGTGACGCATCACGAAAATCAAATATGTTTAACGATGCGGTATGTTATTATGAACGGTGCCTTGATCATCATCCAGGAAACAATTATGCGCTTTTTGGCCTTGCCGACTGCTATAAAGCGCTTAATCAGCATCAAAAAGCAATAGACATCTGGATCCGGTATCTTGAACACGATGCGGGAAACATCACGGTGCTTACCCGTGTAGCTGGTGCGTATCGCAAAATTCACGACTTTAAAAATTCAAAAATGATGTATCTGCGCGTTCTTGAGATGGAAGAATACAACGCCTATGCGATTATCGGTTTAGGGCATTTGCACTACGATTTTAAAGAATACCGCGATGCGCTTTTTTACTGGGAAAAGATGGTAGAAACACGCAGCATCGCCAGTGTTGATATTCGTGTTCTTACCTCAATTGGTAATTGTCACCGCAAACTAAAATCATACGATGATGGTATTACTTATTTTGATGCGGCGTTACGGCGAGATCCTGAAAACTTTTACGCGCTCTTTGGACTTGGGGACTGTTACCGGGGGCTTAATCAGCCGCACCATTCACTTGAATACTGGAATCTTCTCCTTAAGAAAGACCCTTTGAACAAAGTGATTTTAACCCGCGCAGGAGACGCTTACTGCGCTTTGCAAAAATTTGAAAAGGCGGCAGAATATTATAACAGAGCGCTTGACATAGAGTTTGATACCTATGCGGTACTTGGCCTTTCAATTATAGCGAAAATTCATGGGCGTTTTGACGAAGCCATTGCCGCACTTCATGACCTTGCTCACAAAGACCCCAAGAATCACCGCCCCTACCTTGAACTTGCAGACTGTTACGAAAAAATCGGCAACCGGCAGGCGGCGATTGCCGCTCTTCGAGACTTTCAACGGCACGGCATCCGCAATACAATGGTCATTGAGCGGCTGGAAAAATACAGCCTGTAATCAACTACGCCATCTGTGTGCAGTCCAACTTACATGCGCGGCCAAAAGACGTTGCGGCAAGTCCGCCCTGGGCTGTTTCCCGCAGCGACAACGGCAGCGCCACGCCAACTTCCCGCATTGCCCCGATAACTTCATCGGTGGGGACAGGGAACATTATGCCGCCCAGGGCGAGCTCTGCCGCTGTTATAGCGCAGGTTACGCCGCCGGCGTTGCGCACGATACACGGCACTTCGACAAGCCCTGCGATGGGATCGCATACAAGCCCCATTTGGTTGCTCAGCGCGATGGCGCAGGCCGTGGAACAAACCGCAGGGCTGCCCCCGGCAAGTTCGACAAGGGCGGCGGCGGCAATGGCAGCGGCGCTGCCGCATTCAGCCTGGCACCCTCCTTCCGCGCCGGAAATACTTGCTTGGCGGGCAATTACCATTCCAAAAGCCCCCGCGGTAAACAACGCCATGACAACGGCTTCATCAGGCAGCGAGAGTTCTTCCTGCATCGTGATAAGTGCCGCGGGAAGTATGCCGCAGGAACCGGCCGTGGGCGCGGCGACAATCTTTCCCATTGACGCATTATGTTCGGCAAGCGCTACCGCACGGGCAATTGCATTGGCGCAAAACGCACCGGAAAAAGCTTTTTGTTGGGCATAAGCGGTAAGTTTATAGCCTCCATTGCCAGAAAGCCCGCTCGCCGATATGCCGTTTTGCCCGGCTCCGGCGCGTGCACCTTCTTTCATAACTTCGTAGCTTGCCGCCATACGTGAAAAAACATCTTCTTTGGGTAGTGCAAACAGCTCCGCCTGATCATCAAGCACAAGCGCGGAAATCGTTGTATTCTGCTCAGCGGCAGTTTTAACAAAAAATTCAACTGAATCGTAAGTAATCATCATGATGTTGAGTATACAAAAAAGATAAAATTCAGTTGTATAAAAAGAGAATGGTGAATATCAAGGAGGGAAGGCAGATTTTGCCACCCCTCCCCAATTTGTTAATTACTTATCCATGTTATTTTTGCCCAGCCATCGCCGTAAGTATCAACAACTGCGGTAGAGCTGGGACCAGTGTTCCCCGTACGGATGTGATTTGAGCCGCCGGCACCGGTCGAAAATCTCTGATACGCACCAGTGCTCCCGCCGCCCTTAAAGCCGCCGCCGCCGCCCCCGCTTCCTTCGCCATCACTAGACCCGCTGGTGCTGCCGCCCCTTCCGTTAACTCCATATTGAGTATCTGAGGATCCAGCTGCCGGCTGAGTACCTTCAGTCTGTCCGTTAGGCTTAATGCGGATGCCATTTTCACCAGCATTTGCGCCAGAGAACAGAGGCCACGGATTGTTTGCCCGCTGCACACAACCGCCGCCGCCCGCAGCGACAACAAGCCGGGGATCATTATTTGCCGTATAGTCCAATGCTGCTGCAAAAGCTGTATCATCAGCGTAAGAGCCCAGCGCAAAGTCGGTAGAACCGCCGCCGCCGGTACCCGGCGCCCAGGAAGAGTTTTTCACGAAATTAGGGCCGGAACCCGACCCATTCCCGCCGCTGCCGCCATTCGGCCAGCCGCCCGGTTTTCTATTCCTATAATTTGTTTTAATCAATATATAGTCGCCGTCTTCGTACATGGCTGTTCCTGTCCCCTGGCCGCCTACCCGTAGGGTAAGCGCTTGTCCCGCCGTAAGGCTAAAGCGGGCTTTTACATGGCCGCCACTGCCGCCCAGCGCGCTCTGCGCTTCCGAGCTATTTGTTGCGTGTCCGCCGCTGGCGCCTACTGCTTCAAGCTCGTAAACGCTGGGATACTCAGGATCTATCGGCACAGACTGCATCTGCCCCGTATACGAAAACATCATAAAGGGCTGGCGGATAATGCCGTCGGCTTCACTAAAATTGTCAATAAGAGTCTTTAAATTGCTAAGACAGGTCGTTATCGCAGCAAGGTTGTAGAGTATTATTGATTCAGACTCGGTCGTCACCGATCCATCAGGGTTTATTTTGGTATAACTGCGGGAAATAGACGTGCCTTGTTTTAGCACATTAAGTGCGGAAACAGCATCAACAATATGTTGTGATGCTTCTGAATTTAAACTGGGATTGCCTACCACCATCGTCATAGGAAGCGTTTCAATAGCCTCCTCAGCTTCCTGTATTGTATCTTTAATCTCTTCGAAAGGAACAACTTGACCATCATTCGGAGGGTTAATTGCGATAACATAGGTGATTTTTTCAGTTTTTTCCTCTATGCCTTCCTCTTCATTCGCCGGTTCCAGAATTCGTGTTACAGTAACATTTACCAGGTACGTTGAACCTGTAAGATCCAGTATTGGAAGCGGGTACGTGGTACCGGTGTCGGGATAGATATAACTTGAATTTTTGTATACCTCTACAATGTCATCTTCCCTGCTGGTTGTAACAGTCATCAGAAACTGCTCTCCTGGCTGTGCGTCCGCTTTGCAGTCTACCAGGTAGGGGCCGGTTGTACCGTTGTAGTTAAACAGATTACCCGGCTGGCCGGAATACCGCAGTTCCAAACCGGAAAGCTTAAGCGACTCATCTTCCGTCTGAATCTGCCTTTCTTGTTCTTCGCCGGGGATGCTTCCCTGCACCCGGCAGCCTACTCCAATCATCACGGCGCACACCGCCGCAATGCTCGCAAAAAAACGTGCTGTTTTCATAAGCATACTCCTTGTTAAGAGGGTTTTAGAGGGTAAATTCCCCAAATTATGCCAGTCAATATTGGGGGGGGGGGGGGGGTAAATGAAGATCCGCACATGTATGAATACC
>JAITHM010000063.1 GCA_031279965.1 Spirochaetaceae bacterium | reverse complement strand
CGCAATCTCATTTTGAGCGTCGATTACGAAGCGCCGCAGGTCTATGAGCTTGTGCTTGAGGTTTCGCGGATACCCGGCGAAGCGAAATCGGTTTATTTGACGCGGGTAAAAGAACATGGGTCGCGCAAAGCGAAGATACTCAAATGCGCCGACCGTATTTCCAATATGATAGCGTTAGGGTTTGCGACGGACATGGCGTTTATTGAGCGGTATACCGCCGAGACGTTGAAATATGTACTGCCTGTTGCCGGAGAAGTAGACAAAAATATGTACTATGAACTTAAGGATCTTGTTGAATCACGCCGCCAATTTTTGCATGATAGAAATCACATTCAAAAAGGGAATTCAGTATGACAGAGATAGATTTAAAAACAATACTGATTAATTATTCTGACTGTAACAATTCTGCATATATAGAGCGTGATGCTTTTTTTAAGGAGTTGACTACTCAAGCACTCTATAAATCACAAAAAGATCGCAAGTGGGAAGTATGGACAAAGCGTGCGCGTGAAAGATTTGATGCTGAATTAAATATGCTTATTGAATCGGGCGATTGTAGCATTCAAAAAAATAACGGTGCTGAATATATATATATGCCGTCGTTTTTCATTGAGCGCGTGCGCAGCGTATGGAGTACTATCGAAGATCAAGAGAAAAATATTTTCCCCGGCGATAAAAAAATCAAAATAGACCCGCCGCCTGAACTTCTACGGCCTGTTTCAGACCATGATTTTATCAAATTGCTGCGCAATCCCCAACACGAAGATTTACCTATTATTCAGCTTAATTTTTCTGGCAATTTGGGAAGCACCTATTTTCTTGCGTCGTTTATTGAATCGCGTCTCCTTGATGCGGCAATTTCCAAAGTGCGCGTCTGTCTTTTGAGCAAAGACAACCGTGGTTATTGTTTAACACGAATTCGCAGCATATTCCCCGACCGCTTTATGCAGGCAAATATAATACTTGATCTTATCGTAAAGAACCCGATAGGCTGCATCACCCATATGCGCAGCGGAAATGACGGCTCATTTTTGGTCTGGATTAAATTGTGCGAATTTATTAAAGAGTTGTATCAGACAGATACGACTGCACCTACTGAAGCTGATTTTGCGGTGCTGCAAGGTGCAACAATTATTGAGGTCTACAACAATTACTACAGTGAACTTGCCGCAAAGGAAAATGAAAAAGAAAATCTGCTTGCAGAACTCTATACTAAATTAAATGACCCGCCTTATTTCTGGACGTTTACCGAAATTTACAAAATTGTCGGGAAAAACGGGAAACCGGTTATTGAATCAATTCCTCACGAAGCAATAACAGATTATATTCTTAAACGGACGTATGATACCGGAAATAGCGCAGCATTACCTCCGCTTCTGGTATTTTATGATGAGTTTAAAGAAAAATGTTTTGCCAAAAAAGAAACTGTACTGTCTGCATTTAGTGCGCTTATTACCACTTCGCGCAAGACCGTTGCCGATAAAATACGCACACGCTGGTTTAAGATACTTAAACAATATCGTATTGACAACGCGATGCGAAGTGATATGATGTTTGAAACATTGCTCATCAGAGTAATAAAACAGATTAGACCTTTTGTGATTATTCTCTATCAGGATACAAAACTGCGCTTGCTGCGAAAAGAATTCAGTTCAGATGCGGCGGATGCTGCCTTTAACGATAAATTTTTTATGGGCAGTGAACTAAAATCCCTTACTGCGCTCTATGAAATTGACCGGCGCAACATCATGAAGGATGTGAAGCTTTCGCTGCCATTTTGGTATTCAATGCCGCTCCTCGTTGCACTCATCCGGTTTTTCAAGGGAATAAATATCAACGAAGAGAGTGAAGAAGATGAATAGCCTTAATTTTATCCGACAGCTTTAAGCGCCGCATCAAGCGCTTCTTGAAGCATCTCTTGCGGAGGTTCTTTGATATGGCCTTGTTTCATCATATCAGTAACAAGAGCACGGGACGCGGCAATATCAGTCTGTGCCTGTGCATGAACTTCATTCCACGAGAGCTTTACACGAGAAACGCCTTCTTCTATCGCCTGCATGGCAACATCTGCCGCTTCAACAGCAAATACATCTGTTTCTTCCATTGTGGCAATAATATTATCCGGCGTAATACCGCGTTTTTCGGAAAAATCCGCGATGGAATGGGCACAGCGTATTGCCATACCATCAGTGATTTTTCGTGCGCGTACCAGCAGTGCTCCTTTAAGGATACCAGGGAAGCAGACTGAATTATTAACCTGATTGGGAAAATCCCCCCGGCCTGTCGCTACAATAAACGCACCTTCCTCTTTTGCCGCATAAGGCCAGATCTCCGGCACAGGATTTGCGCAGCAAAACACAATGGATTTTTCTGCCATTGAACGAATCCATTCGCGTTTAACCGTATCCGGCCCCGGCTTTGAAAGGGCAATGAGTACATCAGCCCCTTTGAGCGCATCCGCCTCTGATGCGGCTTTGCCTGGATTGGTTTTTTTGCATAACTCCCATTTGCGGTACTCACGTTTATCACCTTCAATATCTTTACGGTCTTTGTGTAATGAACCTTTTGAATCAAAAATGATCATTTTCGCCGGATCACCGCCATCAGCCAGTATCAGACGGGCTATCGTTGTATTTGCAGCTCCGGCTCCAAGAAGCACAATTTTTGCATCCCCAATCTTTTTCCCGGCAAGTTTAAGCGCGTTAAGAAGCCCCGCGAGAGTAATACAGGCCGTCCCCTGCGCATCGTCATGCCAAACAGGTATATCGCAAGCTTCACGGAGTTCATCAAGAACCTTAAAACAGTTTGGCTGGCTTATATCTTCAAGATTAACCGCACCAAATGACGGAGCAGCCATTTTTACGAACTCGATAATCTTGTCAGGATCGTGTGCGCCATCTTTGCTGCGAGAATCAATACATAGTGCCGTTGCATCCACGCCGCCCAGATACTTCATCAGCATAGCCTTGCCTTCCATAACCCCAAGACCGCCAGGGGGCGTACAGTCGCCGTCACCAAGAACCCGCGTCGAATCTGACACAACGGCAACAAGATTACCCCGGTTAGAAAGCGCAAATGACGTATCGTTGTCATCACGTATTGTCGTGGAAATCATTGAGACACCCGGTGTATACCATGCATTAAACCAGTTGAAACCGTAGATACCGCATTTTGGCACAGTTTGCATCTTGCCGCCATAATAACGGTGGGCAAGCAGTGACAAATTTTTAAGAAAAAGCGTTTTTGCGTGGGCTTTTTTATCTTCGCCCAAGTCTGCTGGAAACAGCGCATCCAAATTTTTAAGTGATTTATCTATCATACATACAGATATATCTGACTCTTTGAAAGCCGTCAACCACCCTTGGCGGTAAGTCATTTCTTTATGACAATCTGAATGCCCTGCGGGGATTGGCAGTCACAGAAAAAGGAGTATAGATGCCGCGGGAAAGATATTCAAAGCCAAGTCCGGCAACCATCGCTGCATTGTCTCCGCACAATTCGGGCGCAGGGAATATGCAGGAAACATTCTGCTGGGCGGCAAGACAGCTGCGAAGGTACGAATTTGCAGCAACCCCGCCGCCGGTAACAATTGTCGTAATACCTGTATCCTGTACCGCATTCAACAACGCCCGTATCAGCACATCAATCGCCGCTTTTTGGAACGACGCGGCAAGATCGGCAGCGGTGGTTTCCGCCTGTTTGCGAAAAAATTCACACTGATGAATAGCCGCTGTTTTAAGTCCCGAATATGACACATCATACGGACTGCCGTGATGAAGCTTCGGTACAGGAAATGCAAACGCCGCCGCATTTCCTGTACGCGCATATTCATCAATATGCTTTCCTCCAGGATAGCCCCATCCATAATGTTTGGAAACCTTGTCAAAGGCCTCTCCTGCAGCGTCATCAACAGTTGTCCCCAGCACCGTCATCGTCCGAAAATCTTCTACGCGGCAAATAAGCGTATGCCCGCCGGAAACAAGCAGCGCAAGAAATGGATAAGGCGGCGGCGTTTGTATCCCCGGCATGTCAAGCCGCGATGCATAAAGATGAGCAAGCATGTGATCGCACGCGGTGAAAGGCACACGCCGCGCCCAGGCAAAGGCCTTCGCAAAACTAAGCCCAACAAGCAGCGATCCCATAAGACCTGGCTGTGAAGTAACGGCAACGCCATCTGCCGCTTCCAAAGGAAGACTTGCCCGCTGAAACGCTTCGTTTACAACAGAAGAAATCCATTCAGCATGTTTCCGGCTGGCAATTTCCGGCACCACTCCCCCCCACGGGGCATGAAATGGTATCTGAGTTGCTATTACATTAGAAAGGATCTGCCGGCCGTCTTGAACAAGCGCCGCCGAACATTCATCGCAGGAACTTTCAATTCCCAGGACAATCATGATTAATACGCGCTTAAAATGGCAAGCAGGCGTTCTTTGCCAATAACACGCAGAAAATTGGCAAGACGCGGCCCTTGATCTTTATTGATGAGCGCATGGTAAGCGGCCTTAAAAAGCGCCTTGCTGTCAAGCTGGCAGCGTTCAGCAATCTGATAGATAGCCTCGGCGCATGATTTATCATCAGGGTAAGATTCAATATGAGCAATAAGACTGTCCCGAAGCTCGCGGATTGCACCACGTTCTGCACTGTCACCTACAGGCTGTTCTCCGGCACCTCGCAGGGTAAAACGGAATTCTTCCGGCGCATCCTCGGCAAGCCAGTTTTTCGCACATTGACAGCGTTGCCTAAGACGCTCTTTCTGTTCAGGCAAGACTCCTTTAAGACGGGCAATACAGGCATCAATATCACCATCGGCAATTTGCAGCAGATTACACAGATGGCGAAACGCCGCTTGATACGGCATAATCGCTTCCATGCCCTGCTGTTGAGAAAGTTCATACATACGCCGTTCCCGCTGGTATGTTTCCTCGTTTTTTGCTGGTTCCACGTTATAGGCAATTCGTTCTGTTTTGTCATAATCTTCGTAAATTTTAATAACATCCAGATCAAACGAGATGGTAAACTCCGTATTTGGACGTGTTCCGGCAAAAAGATAGCGGACAAGTTCCGGTGTATACACATTAAGAAGAGCCGGCAGATCGATCACCTCACCTTTTGACGAAGACATTTTCCCCCCCTTTCCTTTTATGCCAATAAAATCATAGCGGAATGTTACCGGTGCGTCATAATTGTAGATATGTTTTGAAACAAGCCGCGAGGTATCGAACGACCCACCCTGACTATGATGATCTTTCCCGGCAGGTTCAAAATCAACCTGTTCGTAAGCCCAGCGCATCGGCCAGTCAACGCGCCAGCCAAGTTTTACTCCCTGTGCATGCCGCAGATCAGCGTTTTCTTCGTAGCCGCATGCGTTACAATGATATGAAAGCGTCCAATCGCCATCCCATCCGGTAATTACCGTTTCGTCCTTGGTGCATGAGGTGCAAAACACGCTTACCGGCCACCATTCACCCTGAATTTTGTGAGCATCATCGCGGAATGTATCAAGTATGCTCCGCAGTTCAGCGCGTTTTTCAAGCGCTGTTTTAATTCCCTGTGCATAGCGCGAAGCACGGTAACGCTCAGTTTGATAGAGATATTCAGGCTCAATACCCACACGCGGAAGCACTTTTTCCACATCAACTTCATGATGGCGGGCATAACTTGCATCGCGTCCCCAGGGGTCAGGGACAAGAGTAATCGGCTTGCGTAAATACTGAGTGAGCGTTTCTTTGTCCGGCATGTTTTCAGGCACCTTGCGAAAAACATCATAATCATCCCAAGAATAGATGAATCGCACCTGCTTGCCCCGTGAACGAAGGGCGCGGGCGACAAGATCTACCGAAATAATCTCACGAAAATTACCGATATGCACCGTTCCTGACGGCGTAATTCCCGATGCACAGCAATAACAAGCTTTTTCGCCCTTCTCTTGAATGATCTTTTCCGCCGTTTCATCGGCCCAATGAACTGCTTTCTTACCCATATCCATAGTCTAGCGAAAAACACCGCTAAGCACAACGCCGATTCCGGTATGCCAGAAAGCTGCTTTGAGTTGAAGTAATACTAAAACTTCCCTCTTATCACTTCAGATAAATTTGACGATAATTGTAGAATATGAAGAAGATAATCGCATTTTTCCCTTTATTAACCGTTTTTGTAGGTTTTTCTGTCGCGCAAGCGCAACTGCCGGAAAACGGCGGTTTTAGACAGGAAGGTATTGCCTCGTGGTATGGCGAAGAATTCCAGGGCAGACAGACTGCTTCGGGCGAGCTCTTTGACCCTAAGCTGTTTACCGCGGCTCATCCGACGCTGCCTTTTGGAACGATGCTTACCGTAACGAATTTGACCAACAGCAGTCAGGTTCAGGTTAGGATAAATGACCGGGGCCCTTTTGTTCCCAGTAGAATTATTGATGTTTCTAAAGCCGCTGCGGAAAAACTTGATATGCTTGTTACCGGAACGGCAAAAGTTCTTATTGAAATTGCACCGCGCAGTTATACGCCGGTAAGCCCCGAGCTTCCCACCGCGGAAGGCGAACGGCCGGCAGAAGGTTACCCGCTCGCTTCAAATGAAATTCCTGCGGAAGATATGCCGGCTCCCAACCCAACTCCAACAACGCGAAACCCTTCTGCCACGCCTCAACCTGCACGGCCTGTTCTTCAGCAGGCGCAGCCCCGTCAACCGGTCGCTTCGGCCTCTCAGTCCCAACAACCTGTGCGACAGGGCGTTCCACCAGCTCCACAATCCGCTGCTCCGCGGTCTTCAACTCAGAATCCGCCGGCTTATAGTCCGGCAAATCCTGCGGGGACTGGACGGCAAACAACACAAGCCCCCATGCCGCGTCAGCCGGCAGCATCTTCTCCACAGGTTTCTTCTCCGCCGGCCGCTCCTGCCGCCGCGACACCGACCCAGATACAGCCTTTGGCGAGTCAAAATACATGGCGGCCTTATACCAATCCGGCACAGGCTAATCCGGCTGGTGCACCGGCAGCACGGCCGCAAGCAACGCCGCAAACTTCCACACCTGCCCGTCAAGCAGCACCGCCGCCCTCCGCGCCTGCCCGTCCGGCGGCTCCTCAGGCGGCAGTTCCTCAACAGATGCCGTCTCGAAATGTTCCTTCAGCACCGCCGCCGCAAGCGGCTCTTCCTCCGCAAGCCGCCGCTCCACCACCGGTTGCCGCTGCCCCACGGGCAGCGCCGCAATCCGCACAGACAGCACCGGCAGTTCCTCAAACGGCGCAGCGGCTTCCTCCAGCAACAATACTGGGCGGCCCGATTGTGCCTGGCAGACTCTACCGTATCCAGGTAGGCTCATTCAAAGAAGCATCAAACGCGATGCGGGCATATAATCAACTAACCAGCGTTGGATTCGCTCCGCAGTGGGAACGCTACGAAGATATGTTTCGTGTAGTGCTGACAGGGGTGCGTACAGAAGATATACCGGCGGTGGCGACAAAACTTGGCGCAGCAGGCTTTGATAAAGCTGTTGCTCGTTTGGAGGGTGTCGAGTTCACTGAATGACCGGTGAACTTGAGGCACGTTACTTAGAGCTTGCCGCCCGTGAACGGCTTTTGCCGGTTAAGATAACGCCGTTTTATCGTACGCAATTAAATGAAGAAATCAAGGCGATAGGCATTGGCGGGCCGCTTTACCGGACGGTTTTG
Source organism: Spirochaetaceae bacterium (assembly GCA_031279965.1). Lineage (GTDB taxonomy): Bacteria > Spirochaetota > Spirochaetia > Treponematales > Breznakiellaceae > JAIRPU01. The sequence continues at coordinate 9,298 of JAITHM010000063.1, read as the reverse complement.
CCAACGGAAGAGCGGCTTTCGCTGCATGTTGATGGGGAAACTGCCGATTATATCAACGAAGTTTCGCACGCACCGCCGGCAGCGCCCTATATCATCCGCAAATACCCTGACCGTGTCGCGTTTATTATAACTGAACGCTGCTTTGCTCACTGCCAGTATTGTTTTAGAGCATATAAATTAAGCGACGAAAAAAAATCAACGCCGCTTGAAGAAAAGCTTGCGGCGCTCACCTCCTTTTTATCACTGCATAATGAAATTGAAGAAGTTGTCATAACAGGCGGCGATCCGCTTATCCTTAGCGATGAGAATCTGGAAACCACATTCAAATCGCTTGTTCGCTGGAAGCTCCGCCTACATACCCGTGCGCCGGTTTATCATCCTGAACGTATTACCCCGGCCCTCAGTGCGCTTCTTAATCAACATCATGTTAAACTTGTTCTGCATATCAATCATCCGTATGAACTTTGCGAACCGGTATGCAATGCGCTATCACTCTTGCATAATCAAGGAGTACTCTTGTTTGCCCAATACCCGCTTCTTCGCGGCATTAACGATCAATTTGCTGTTCAAAAAGAATTGCTGGAACAACTTACAGAATTGCATATACGGCCACTCTCAATATTTATTGTCGAGCCCAACAAATATTCGGCTTCGTTTCGATTATGCATGCGGCGTATTGAAGAAATCATTGATATGCTGCAGTGGCAAACGCCTTCATGGATTAACTCCGTCCGCTTTGTACTCGATACAGAAATAGGCAAAGTGCGGCGTGAAAATATCGTTATGCGTACTAACCGTGAAATTGTTTTTCGACGCGAAGGCAAGGAAACACGGTATCTTGATTTTCCGGCAGAGCTTGATATTCCTGGTAAATTACCCGTTTTACTCTGGAAAACTCCTTAAAGCATATGCTAAGGCAATATCTATTCTTCCGCGCTACGCTGGGCGGCGAGAATAAAGAGAGAACAGGTAAAAAGCACCAATGCACCGGCCATTGTAATGGCAAGTGACGCAATTATTCCCCATGACAACGCAAGCCAGATGGCAAGTGAATTAACCACCACCCGCATGAGGGTGCCGCCCAAATGAAACACCAGCGGCATAACAACCATCATTGGAAAAAGCGCATAGCGGACACGAAAACGAGCGCGGTACTTCCAGCCTATAATAAGCGCAGCGACAGCAAATGCCGGAAAAAAAACCATTTCAGCAATCATGCGGATAATTTCTGCGGCAAAGACCTGCGGAACATACCCGTCTCTGCCAAGTGTTTCTGCCGCAGTCCACAGGTCGCGGAGAAAAAAGCCCTGGGTGCCATTCTGCGCCGCGGCAGCAAGCAGAAATTCTTCAAAGGGAATATCTAGCAAAAGCTGCGGGCCGCCAGCATAGGCGGCGTTGCCTGTCCAGACCGGCTCACGAACCAGCATGGCGTTTTCACGGTCAACAGCCCGCAAAATCAGCGTTGTATACCAGCGGCCATTGAGCGGCACCGGCACTATCTTTACAACGGCGCTTGAAAGCCTAAAAACAAGCTTGCTTTGTTGAGAAAATCCAAGCACTTCAAGGCCGCGCCCAAAAGCGGCATCGCTAAAGTTTGTCAGCGCCTCGATACGAATAACAACACGTCCGCTGCCTTCATCAGGTAGTGAAAACACAACATCAAGCTGCGCGTCTCCTACAGCACCATCCATCTCATCAAGAAAAAAAGCTACTGTCTGAAGACCCCGTTCACTCATGGTAAGGTATTTCTGAACATCCGGATCGGACGGCGCGTCATTACTGAGCAACCGAAAGATATAGTAGGCGCGCAGCCATTCACTGCTTATCAGTGCTTCGTACCCTTCCCGTTTTCGCCGGTAGATTGAAAAAAGCAATTCTTCATCCTGCGACGGTTCCATACGGGCTATTGCATTCCACGCAAGACTTGCCGTCCGCGCCGCATCCGTCGCCTCAACACTGCCTTGCTTGGCAAGCCGTTCCGCTGTATTCGCAAGCCAGTGCGCATCGTAATACCGTTCACCGTTCAGTGCTTTTTTGGCAAGGGCCAGTGCATCCTGAGCGTTGAGCGGATCGCCAACACCGGGCAAGGCGCCCAGCGATGTTTTTTTTGTGCGGGGGCCTGGGGCATCATGACTATAGCGGAGCCGTTCAATACCTGTTGCAATGCGGTCGGCAAGGGCATCGTACCGCGAGTTTTCCGGCCAAATTTGTTCGCATACGGCAAAAAAGCTCGCCGCTTCAATCCATTTTTCCTCGCCGGCAAGAAGCTCTGCCCGTTCTATGGCCCCCCTGTAGAGCCGTGATTCGCGTTGTATTCGGATCTCGTAATTTCCAAGCAACGGCACGGCGATCAGGCAGAGCAGCGTATATATGATGGTTCCGATGATGCAGACAAGAAGATGCGGACGAAGTGAATCAAAAAAAGCCCGGGAAAAACGAGTTTCTGCCTCTTGCTTATGGATTTTGAACGCAAACGGAAGCGCCAACGCTGACATAAAAATTGACGGAAACATATCAACATAGGTTAGAATACCTCGGGCAAGCCGCGCCTTAAACCAAAAAACATCGAGTAACAAAACATTTCCGGCGAAATCAGGATAGATAAAGCGGAAAAAGATTAGCACTATCAATGCCGTAAAATTATAAATCACGGCAATCATGGGAGGAGTTCCCGTAAGTTTATGCTTTGCCACGTTTACCTCGTTCCCGCGCAAAATACATCAATATATCATAAAGCAGAAAAAGCACCGCGCACAGCATTATGAGAAATGGCGAGATAAACTCGTTAGGCAGAAGGCCTCGCGCAAAATCAACAAGCACGGCCTGAACACTGGGCGCATTGAGAAAGACTTCCAGTAGAAGCACCAGCCGGAATACAACTGCACAAAGGAAAAGATTGGCAAGCGGCCAGGCGCCTACCTCAAAAATATACGAAAGCGCCGCAAGCAGAATAAGGAGCGGGACAAGCCAGGCGATAAAAGGCACAATTCCTTGATCAAAACGCGCATCAAGCTGGGCGGCGCTTACTGAAAAATCCGCCCGCAGATTGTTGTAAAGTACAGTATCTTCTTCACGAAACCGGACACGCGGCAGACTGATAATCTCGTTGTTTTCGTCAAGAGGTACATCCTGGTAGACAAGCGGACGCTCCGGAACGGCAATTACGCGGCTCCCTGTCTCAAGTGCCGGCCTGTCAATCAAGGTGATTACCGTCTCTCTCTGGTGGAGCATCAGGCCGGCGTTACCCAGCGTTGAATTTGTTACAAGATACGGCGGGGCGCTCATAAGCCGCGCATTAGAAAGCCCTTGTTCAACAATGAAACAAAAGCCGCCGGTAAGAATCACAACCGCCAAAAAGGATCCCAAAGCAGGTGTTGCATTGCGCTGCGCATAGTTCACTCCGAAAAGCACGGTCAGATACAGCGCAAAGGAAAGCGCCCACCGCGCGGAACGAAGCACATCGTCAAGATAAAGAAAACTGCGCACAGGAACAGAAACGGCCGCATCGAGCCACAAGCGCAAAAAACTTAATCCTGTTGAAAGCACGAAAACGAGAAAAAAACATACAATAACAAACAGCACAAGGCGCGCTATTTTTTTCACAGATGTATCATATCATGTTTTTTACAAGGGGAAAAGTCACCCGCCGCAGAGCTCTAGAGTTATTTTATGGAAAGAAAATGCAAGCGTCTTGAGTTATGTGTCATTGGCCCGCGGCACCGGTTTTAAAATTTTGCATAATCATTTCTAAAATATTAAAACAAATGTCCCTACTGTTATTAATCCTCCTCCAATTATTGTTTTTATTGTTATTGTTTCTTTTAATACGATAAATGCTAATACCATTCCTATTACCAAACTGAATTTATCTATTGGTATAACTTTTGATGCTTCGCCCATTTGCAATGCTTTATAATAACAAAGCCATGATAAACCGGCTGCTATTCCAGATAAGATTAAAAAGAGTAAATTTTTATGACTTATGTTTATTATATCTTTATATTTTCCAGTTATAAAAACCATTGCCCATGACATAATTAAAACAACAATTGTCCTAATTGCTGTTGCCAGATTTGAGTTAATATTTTGGATGCCAACTTTTGCCAGAATTGAAGTTAAAGCCGCAAAAATTGCCGATACTAATGCGTATAAAATCCACATAATATATTATTGTTTCCATAAATTAGCTTTTGTCAATATAATTTTTAGCATATAATTTTTAGCAATATTTTTCACAGCCTTTATAGATTTGAAGGGAGGCAAACTTCATCTGAGGCAAAAACAAGCACCGTGCGGGAGTTAATCAACATTGCCCTAAAAATGGGCAATACCATGTTCAGCAAGTATTTTCAAAAATTTCTTTTTATGTTTATCAGGGACTACAAGCATTTGGCCTTCTGCCCGCAGGGCGCATGATGAAAGCGCACTGTCGTTCAGCAGTTCTTCGATAAGCTCGCGGTCATTACCAAGTTGATATACTGTTGCCGGTACATTGCACTTGTTAAAAAATCCGGCGCGGTTCAGCGCATTATTAAAGAACGCTTCCCAGTGTGCAGCAGGCTTTGCATCAATAAGTTTTTTGAATTTTTTTATGCGTGCTTCAATTTCGGTTTTTGTTTGACACCCTGCAATAAATGAGCATTTGCTTATTCGCCAGCGGTCTTCACCAAGCCGTACGCCGATGCTATCCAGATATAACGACCGCTCAAACGACTTTCCCTGTACTGTTACTAATAATAATGTTTTATCAGCAATTGCTTCATAATGTTCCTTGGCATTTTGGGGGCGTTTATCAGATAATCCAAGGCACCAACAGCCAAAATCTGTTACACGCACAGCATCAAGTGAATCATAAGGTGAAAACGGAGAATATTTACCGCGGTAAAGAACAGGTGCTGCCGCTTCTCGCTGAGTAATTTCAAGAATGCCAAGCGCGGCAAAGAGATAGCAATATGCCTTGAAAAGCGGTTTTAAAATCAGATCAAAACGAAACTGAAATGCTGCCTGATATTCGGTATCACCCCAGAGAGATTCGTAAGTTATATCACCTGATGTAATTGATGATGCTTTAATATAACAATAACTTTCCTGTGCTTCTGATAAAAATAAAAAGTTTTTTTCAGTTATAAGAATATGCCGGGCAAGGCTGTCAGCTGAAAACCAGCGCCCGTCACGTGCTGTTTTAAGCAGGATTGCATGGAAAATCCCGCGTGACTGCGGCGGCTCATCTTTACCGTAGTAGAGTGTTTGTTTTTTCAAATGGTCGCTAAGCACATGTGATTCAAGATAATTCCATTTTAACGTAAAATAATTTATATTTTTTTTTAGAGGTGATTTCTTATCAAAGAAATCTTCAACAAGCTGTTTTATTCCAAGCTGTTCATCATGGGGGCGTTTAAGTTCACAGGATGTCATACAAACCGTAAAACGTGCGGCAAGATCAAGCGAATCGGGAGCTTGTCCTTCATTTAGAGGGAATGGCTTTAATCCACATTTGCCGCGCAGCACATTGATATTCCGTTTTGTAAACGGCTTCATGGAATGAATCATTTCGTATTTGTTAATTTCATCGGGCAAAGCTTCACAAAGCAGCGCCCAGGCATTTGCTGCTTCGTGGGAATTGTTATAAATTTCCGTGCCATCAACAGATGTTACACAATTGTCTAGATTTGCCTCAGGCGGCGGTACCAGCCATGGCTTAATTGCGTCAGCAAAAACATTGTCAATACTTGTTATGATAAGATCATTTGTGCTGTGTATATTCAGAAACAACAGCTGTAATTCTTTGCCCAGTATATTGTTCCAGTAATCAGATGCCGGTTGATTTGTTAATGGAATTTCTGTTTCATTTTGATGGCGGCATATTACGCAAAATTGTTCCATTACAGTGTCGTACAATATCTTTTGTGACACCGGGGGAAGCAAGGCAAGCCAGGCTTCAAAGTCCTGCTGCGTTTTAAACGCAAGAAATTTTGACAACCGGCTAATATATTGTGCTTTAAGGGCAGGGATCTTCCTTTTTATCGTGTTTTGAGGGAAGGGAAATCCATAAAGCCGCAGCATAGTAATGCTGTTTAATGCTTCAGAAAGCATCTTTTCCCGCACTACAGCATCTTCAATACAGGCAGGTGTCTGTGTTTCAATAACCAAAGGATATATGGCAGCATCAGTCATCGTTGCCTCCAACTAAAAAAGCAATATCCTCTTCGCTAAGAATTTTAAATATACCTGCGTCATCAGACAAAAGCGCTCCGGCAAGGCTGCTCTTTAACTTCTGCAGTTCCATTATGCGTTCTTCAATGGTATCACGGGCAATAAGACGGTAACAAAAAACAGGGTTTACCTGCCCAATCCGGTGACTACGGTCAATTGCTTGCGCCTCGGCGGCGCTGTTCCACCAGGGATCCATAATAAAAATATAATCTGCGGCTGTAAGATTGATTCCTGTACCGCCTGTTTTAAGAGTCATAATAAATGCTTTTATGTCAGGATCAGTTTGAAAGCTGTGTATCAGCGAATGTCTATTGCCTGTCGCGCCGGTCATCGTTAAATTTGCAATTCCTCGTGCGGCAAGATCCTGGCTTACCATCTCGACGCCTGCAAGAAAATTGGCAAAGACCAGGCATTTATGGCTGGTTTCCGTCAGGCTGCCGATTTGTTCAAGAAGATAGTTTCGTTTTGCTGAGGGGCCTGCATACTCACCTTCTGCCTCTGGAATTGAAGCAAGACGGCGTAATTCAGAAAGTGCCTTGAAAATAAAAAATGAAGATTTTGTAAATTCACCTTTTGTAATAATACCGCTTATAAGTTTTTTATACTCAAGCCGCTTGCGGTGATAAAGTGACAGTTGAGCATCATCAAGTTCGATATAAGCAATTTCTTCTGTTTTTTCTGGAAGGTCGTGTAAGACATCGCGTTTTAACCGGCGCAAAATAAAAGGGTAGATGCGCACCTTTAAATCATGCAGAGCGTCTTCATTTTCATCTTCTTGAATAGGCCGCATATATTTTGCAAGAAAACTTTTTTCTGAGCCAAAGAACGAAGGATTCAGGAAACGAAAAAGACTGTAAAGATCTTGCAGATTATTTTCAATGGGAGTGCCGCTCATTGCAAGGCGATGTTTTGTTTTAAGGCTTAATACAGCTTTTGTTGTTTGTGTTGTAAGATTTTTGATGTTTTGTGATTCATCAAGTATTACATAAAGAAATTCATATTTAAGAAATTCTTGTATATCGCGCCGTAGTGTTGCATACGTTGAAAGTACAAGCTGAAATTTATGAGTATTTGTTATGCTGTCAAAATCACGCTCTGCACCATAGTGCACGATATAGGGGAGGTTTGGCGCAAATTTATCAAGCTCTGCCGTCCAGTTATAGACAACTGATTTAGGGCACAATATCAGGCACATCCCCTGTTCCTTTGCGGCGCATGAACGCAGCAGCGCGATAACCTGTACGGTTTTGCCCAATCCCATTTCATCAGCAAGACACGCCCCCAGGGCATGCTCACGCAGGTAATCCAACCAGCGAACGCCATATTCCTGATAGGGGCGCAAAGAACTGTTTTCAATTCCCCAATTACCGGGCCGTTTTTCAATTGTATTATAATTTTCAAAGAAGGGGCGTGCCTTTTCCCAGGCGGCGCCGCTAATCTCAATGGAGTCATCGTTAAGCAGCAACGGCACATCAAAAAGCGAAATTTCAACAGTATCAGCATTAATTGCGGTAAGCAGTTTTTCAAGCTTATTCATAGTGCGTTTGTCGGGAAAAGATTGAATACCGTTAGCAAGCATAATGCATGATGTTTTTTTATATTCATTCATAAACTCTGTAAATGAATAAGATTGATCTTCAAATTCGATCTTTGCATGCCCCGACAGGAAATCAATGCCCGTTGACACTGAAATTTTAAGGCGTGGTTTTGCAAATGAAACTTTATATTCGGCGAGCACTTTTGTCTGCAAAAACACAAATTGTTTTGAAAGTTCAAATATATGTGTACTGATAAAAGATTTTGCAAATTCAGGAGCGATTATAAAACGTCCGGCCTCTTCGTAAACATGCGTCTGAAACGCAGCGTTTTCTCCCGTGCTGCGCACATTGCCCCGTATTGCCCTGGAGAGCACTGTACGGAACATATCTACGCTTGATTCGGGAAAAATAATTTCTGCGATGGTAAACGTTTTTTCGGCTTCATTCATTTTCACCGCGGTAATTATATCTTCATTTTCAAGAAATGTTGGAGGAAAATCCCGAAGATAGGCAAGCGGCCGTACATGCAGATATTTGTAATTATCAATCTCCATAAAAAGCAGGGCCGGCTGTGCTACAAGGGGGCGGATATATTTTGTCTGCCAGGAGCTTTGGAGCGTCATGCCGCCTTGATTCCATGATGCTGTATAACAGAGTGAAAGATTTGTAAAGCGCGAAAACATGAGTGAAAGAAATGAAGTAACATCAGTTTTTTTTATCAGTGCATTAAAAATATCGCTTTCTTTCCAGTGGTATCCAAGATCATGTATGGCATAGAGCTGAGTGCCTGCACGAATAAGGCTTGCACTTATCGTCTTGAAATTTTCGTGAATAAGGGTTCCTTCTTCATTGAGCAGAGCAAGAGTAACTTTTACCGAAGAAGCTGATGCATCATTTAGTATAAGCGCGCAGGTGTAGGTTCCTTCGGCGCGGCGCAGTACAGCACCGTTAGGTAATTGAAGTACGCCTGCGGCAAGGGCAAGCGATAGAAAATGTTCGTCAGGATCACGTATCACATAAGATGACATGCCGGACTTTGCCGTTCGCGTGCTGCTGGAAGAAGCGCCATTGCTGCTGTAAAATGATTGTCTGGCATCGGCAAGGCGGTCAAAAAACGCGCGCAGCACCTCGCGCTGGATGCCGGTAAAATGCCGGTAATCGGGCCGGATAGCACCGGAATAGCGCACCAGTGAACCATGTGCGTCCTGTTCAAGGAGCAGGGTGAAGGATTCTTTCAAATTTTCGAACTCTCTAAGGCAGTATTGATTAACTCCCGTTTTGTCCCGGACGTTTTACTTTACCGCGCTTGTCTGCTGCAGGCGTGAGTTAACCGGCGCTGCTTGACGTACTATACTATGGCGTTATGTCTTATTCTATCCCATTGCACGGGCGCGTAGCGCCTGCCGTTGCCGCAGGGCCTTTCCTGGGTGAGCGGGGCGCGTGGAAATTCGCGCGTACAAAACTAGTTGGCCGGAGGCTTTGCGGACGCACGCTTGGCGTGGCCGGTGCTCTAGCCGCCAAAGGTTTTGCCCGCGCGAATTTCCACG
>JAITHM010000061.1 GCA_031279965.1 Spirochaetaceae bacterium | reverse complement strand
GGCCGGCTCCGGAACCACGATGTCGGTGGGCATGGTTAAGATAGGCGACTACGTGCAGTTAAAGAGCCTTTCGGTGGCTAAGTACAATAACCAGGGAAGCGACATTACGAACGCCGCCAATCTTAAGGTGAAGGTGGTGGGGATAAACCCGTATAAGAGCACGAGCTTGAACGGCACCGACGCGGCAAAGGCGCACGTGGTGTTCCAGTTTGAGAAGGTTGTGACGACGCGCAGGATGCGCGCGAGCGGCAGCTACTACGGCGGCAGCGAGATGCAGACGTATTTGACGGGGAACTTTTACAACGGACTTAAGACCGCAGGTGTGCCGGACGGCGTGGTCTGGGCGGTTACGCGAAGGATAAGGATAAGTATGATTCAAGATGAAAATCTTTCTGACAAGGTGTTTCTGCCCACGGAATGGGAAGTGTTTGGCACGAACAACTACGCCGGCAGTGAATCAGGCCAGGGGAGGCTGAGCGCGTATCAGAGTGCTAACGACAGGAAGAAGTATAATCTTGGCAGCAGTTATGTGGAGTGGTGGCTCACGAGTCCCTATTTCGGCAATCCCTATGACTTTTGTTATGTGGACTCCTCGGGGGGTGCCAACGAAAACACGTGTCCCACTGCGTATGGCGTAGCCCCCGCATTCTGCATAAAATAGTGGGCAGTGGACAGTGGACAGACTTTGGCTGGTATATGTTAGCTAACGGCGATTTCAGCGTTAGGTAACGTATTCCGGCCAGAAGCCGCTGCCCACTGTCCGCTGTCCGCTGTCCACTGCCCACTGTTCACTGTTCACTGCATTCGAGAACTTGTATCATAAAAATCTCTGTGGTAAAGTAACTTTGGAGCTGGTTATGAAGTCGTTTACCAAAGAACTTTGGTTTTGTACCAAAAAAGAACGGGAATTTATCAATATTACCCCCGTTCTTGAAGATTTATTGCGCGAATCGGGCGTTCAGGAGGGACTTTGCCTGGTAAATGCAATGCATATCACGGCGAGCGTGTTCATTAACGATGACGAAGGCGGACTTCATCATGATTTTGAGGTATGGCTTGAAAAACTTGCCCCGCACGAACCGGTAAATTTTTATCATCACAACCATGGCGAAGTAAATGCAGACGCACACCTTAAACGCCAGATCATGGGACGCGAGGTTGTAACGGCAATAACCGGCGGGAAACTTCACCTTGGCCCCTGGGAACAGATTTTTTATGGCGAATTTGACGGCCGCCGCCGTAAGCGGGTTCTTGTTAAAATTATAGGCGCGTAAATGCCCGGCAGCCAATGCGCCGCGGATTAAACCCGAACGCACACATTAACCACAGCACATCCCGATCGGCTCCAGGCGGCGTTGGGGAGGGGCACCGGTAAAAATCAGATGGCCTGTGTATCCGGCAGATGCAAGATGGCGGCATGCCGTTTCGTAATTGCCATCAAGGTGGGCGCATATATGCGCATCGGCGTTTATCATAGCGGGAATGTCGTGCGTTTGCAATATTTTAAGCATTGATTGTGATGGATAGGGTTCGTCTATTTTACCGCGGTTCATTCCGCCCGTATTTACTTCTACAATAATATTGTGCGCGGCAATTGCTGCGGCAAGCTTGTGAATAAGCGGCACAACACGAGCATCATCGTTGGTAAAGAACCGTGCGCCGCTGTTGTTTTTTTTAATAAGGTCTGCATGCCCCAGAATAGTAATACCGCCGGCCGCGCACATACTAATAAGGCTTTTGTAGTAAGTTTCAACAAGCATGTCTACATTACCATTAAAGCCTTTTTCAAGAAGAATGATAAACTCGTCTGCTGAGCCATCAATACAAAGAAGTTTATCTCCAACCCAGGTGCGTGCCCAGTTCAGCGGCGCGTGCGGCGGCAGCACACAATGTACCGAACCAATGATATAATCAAGTTTAAGATCCTGATAAAACATATCTGCCGGCGACATATACCCCTGAATAAAATCAACTTCAAGTCCAAGATAAATGTCTAGTTTGTCCCGCCATTTTTCACGTGCGGCACGAACTTCGTTCATATATGCGGCAAGCTTATCATGGCTTAGATGCCAATTTGTTGTAACACCAAGTTCTTTGGGCAGCGGCGCGTGGGCGCTGAACCCGAGCGATACAAGCCCTTTTTCATGGGCTGCGGCACAAAAATCATCAACAGTACCGTCACCGTCACAAAATGATGTATGAGTATGAAGGCAGGAATACATTGCCGGAATCTCCGTTACGATTTAATTTTGATAACGCCGTCGGCAAGCACCCAACGCAAGCTTGAACGTGCGGCGACATGCTCATCATGAGTGACAACAACAAGCGTTTTGTTATGACGCGCCGCACTGGTATAGAGAAGTGTTGCAATAATGTCGCTGTGAACACCGTCAAGATTGCCTGTTGGTTCATCAGCAAGAATTAATTCAGGATCATTGACAAGCGCCCGCGCAACAGCAACGCGCTGACGTTCGCCGCCGGAAAGTTTTGCCGGGTAATGATGCAACCGTTCGCCCATTTGTACTTCTTCCAACAATTCATGTGCGCGTTCCAGCGCCTGTTTTTTGGTTTGTCCGGCAATGTAAGCGGGCAACATGACATTTTCAAGAGCGGTAAAATCCTTTAAAAGATAATGGAATTGAAACACCAGCCCCACCGTTTTGCGGCGGTATGTCGATAAAAGACGTTCTGGCAGCCGCCCGATATCGTTTCCGGCAACAACACAGCTTCCCGAATCAAAACGGTCAAGCCCGCCTAATATGTTAAGCAGCGTGCTTTTACCGCTTCCCGACGCGCCGGTTATCGAAACGGCCGTTCCACGTTCAATGCAAAAATCAGCGCCGCGGATAATGTGCAGCGTTTCCGGCCCTGTTTTATAATTTTTTACCAGGTTATGCACTTCTACGATGTTATCACTCATAGCGGAGTACCTCTGACGGCTTTATTTTACTAATACGGCGCGAAGCAAACCAGGCGGCAAGGAAGGCAGAAAAGACGGCAAAAAGATAGATCAATACAACCTCATGCACGATAAGCCGCGCAGTATATTCCTGAATATAAAATATACGCTTTGAAAAAACAGCAAAATCACTTGTGTCAGAAAACATGCCGCTTGTCAGCATATAAACACCATGAACAACGATTGTGATAACAGCTTCTATAAAAGCAAAGAATTCTTCAATATGGGTAGCTATCAAAAGAGCAAGCAGCATGCCGCCCGTTGCTCCAATAAGCCCAATAAAAAGCCCGTTAAGTGCAAAAACGCTACGTACAGAAATGTCTTCCGCGCCAATCGCCCGCATAAGTCCTATTTCTTCGCTGCGCTCCAGGACGGTTCTTCGCTGTGATTGATAGATATTCAACGCGACAACAACAAATATCAGGCCGACGAGCAAAAACATCAAAAGCTTTTCGGTGCGCAGCGCATTAAAGAATGCTTTATTATAATCACGCCACGAAGTAACATGAATATTGTTGTTCGTAATAACATCATCACCCAGAACGGCGCGTAATTCAGCTTCAATCTTT
>JAITHM010000112.1 GCA_031279965.1 Spirochaetaceae bacterium | reverse complement strand
AGTATAGAAAATAACGTGTTGAAGGAATTTTTGAAAGAACACGGAAGCGAGGTACACAATATGTTATTATCAGAGTTTAGCGTAGAAGACGCCGTAAAACTCGCCCGCCGGGAAGGCCGAGAGAAGGGGCAGGAAGAAGGGCAGCAGTACGTGATAGAACTTTTGGAACGCGGCTATAACATTGAAGACATAAAACGGCAAATCACCCGTACAACGACAGGTAAAGAGCAGTAATCAAACGAGTGGTTGGCACGAAACGTTTCGCGCGTAGAGAACAAAGCCACGCCAAAGCGTGCGTCCGTGTCCAGGCTCCGTCCAACCAGTTTCGTGAACGTGGCTCCGTGCCTGTTCCCGGGGGCAGTGCCCTTTTTGAAACTTGAAATTGCTGATCCCTGTGCCTCTATTCCAACACTTCATCTCTTGTTAAAATAGTTCAATGAAAAATTTTGAAGAACGGCTTGAAAAACTCGAAAATCTTGGTGAAAAAGTGCGCGACAGCGCCATTCCGCTGGATGAAGCGCTCAAAGCTTTTGAAGAAGGCATTAAACTTGCCCACGGCCTGGAAAAAGACCTTGAAAAAGTCGAAAGCCGCATCGAAATGCTGATGAATGGCGCGGAATCCGAAGCTCACGACAAACCGGAATTAACGCTGTTTGATGCCGGATCCTAATGGGCATTATCCAGTTTTTGCCGCCGGAAGAAGCCCGAAAAATTGCCGCCGGTGAAGTTATCGACAGGCCCGCATCGCTCGTGCGGGAATTCCTCGACAATGCCCTTGATTCCGGCGCGGCGCATATTGAAACTCTCATCACCGAAGGCGGCACCGCTTGTGTCGAAGTAAGTGATAACGGCTGTGGTATCGCCCGTGATGATTTGGAAATCGCCTGCAAAACTCATGCTACATCAAAAATCCGCACGCTCGACGACCTTAACACGGCCAGAACTCTGGGCTTTCGTGGAGAAGCTCTCGCCGCCGCCGCCGCCGTCTCCCGCCTGGAAATCATTACCTGTTCAGAAAACGGCGGTGCGTGGCGGCTCACCGCCGGGCCGGTTCACGATGCAATTTTCATTGAACCCGCCCGTCGTGTTACGGGAACAACCGTCCGCGCGCTTCGTATTTTCGAAACACTGCCGGCGCGCAAACGCTTTTTAAAACGCGCCCCCCACGAAGCTCAGCTCTGCCGCCAGATTTTTACCGAAAAAGCCCTGGCCTTTCCCCAACGAACATTTCGGTTTATGCAAGACGGCAAACTGCGCACACTCTTTCAGGCGGTGTCCAGCTATCGTGAACGATGCGCCCAGGCGCTGCTTAAAACTCAGGCAGAAGCCGCTTTTTTACACGAAATTCATGCGCGTGGTGATGGTTTTTCTATTACAATCGTCGTAGGTGGGCCGGAAATTTACCGCGAACACCGCCGCGAACAGTTTGTTTTTGCTAATGGCCGCCGTATCATCGACTTTTCGTTTTTGCAGGCTCTTGAATACGGTGCTCAGGGGGCGTTCCCCAACGGATGTCACCCTGCCGGCGCAATTTTCCTCGATATTGACCCTCAGCTTGCCGATTTTAACATTCATCCTGCCAAGCGCGAAGCCAAATTTGCCGATTCCGGTGCAATTCATCATGCTATTTCATCATCACTGCGGATGTTTTTCCATGAAATACTCGTGGCACGGGTGAAAAATCATCAGGGAGTCGACAGCGCACCCTCCGCCGTTCAGCCGTTAATGCCGGACTATGAAATCCAGTCCGCACACCGTCCGCTGCCGCACGATCGCGCTCCGCTGCCGCCGCCGCAAGCGCCGCCGTTCGTTCTTACGCACAAAACAGAGCCCGCTTCGCTTCGGTATCTCGGCTCAATCTTCAATTTTTTTCTGCTTGTGGAACAGAACGAACGGCTTTTCGCAATTGATCAGCATGCGGCGCACGAACGGATACTTTACGACAAACTCATGGCAGCCCCGATACTCCGCCAGGAACTTTTGGTGCCGGTACCATTTACCACGTCCAGTCCGGAAGAAGATGAATTTCTTATATCACAGCGCGCAACGCTGGAAAAGCTTGGCATCGTGCTGAAATGCGAAGCCGGCGCCTGGCACATCGAGGCCTTGCCCGTATTGTGGCGCGCCGGCGATGCCGAGACCGTGCAGACAATCCTGGAACTGAAAAATGCCGGCGAAAATATAGCTGAACGCTGGGCGGCAACCCTCGTCTGTCACAGCGCCCTTCGTGACGGCGACATCCTCGACAACGAAGCGGCGCTTCGCCTTGCAGAACAAGCGCTCGCTCTGCCTGTCCAGCGCTGCCCGCACGGCCGCCCTTTCGTCGTCGAAATCAAAAAAGAAGATCTTTTAAAGGCTGTGCGCCGCGTATGACTCAAACCCCCTTTTTGATGGACTTTGCAACCGCATGGCATGCGCTGGATTGCACGCCTTCTGATCTGTGTACAATGAACGCTGGATTTTCATCAGTTTGTATTGACTCCCGTCAAGCAACGGCGGGTTCGTTATTTGCCGCGCTTGCCGGAGAAAAAACGGACGGACATCACTTTGTCCACGAAGCATTCCGGCGGGGCGCTGCCGCAGCGCTTGTTGAACGTGCAAAAATTGCGCCGCTTCACCTTGACGAACTTGCTGGAAAATACAACGCCGTCCTGCTTCCTGCCGAAAACACACTTTCTGGCCTCCAGGCTCTTGCTGCGGCGTATCTTAACCTGTTTCCCCGCCTTCTTCGTGTTGGCATTACCGGATCATCGGGGAAGACGACAACCAAAGAAATTGCCCGCGCACTTTGCCGCACGGAAAAACAGGTCATTGCCAATGCAGGAAACTTGAACAGTGAAACCGGTTTGCCGCTTTCCGTTTTTGAAGTGCGCGCCGGACATGAAATCGGGATTTTTGAAGCCGGTATGAACCGGCCCGGCGAAATTGCCGAACTTGCCCGGGTGCTTCGCCCGCATATCGCCCTGATCACCACCATTGGCAGCGCCCATATCGGCCGTTTCGGTTCAGTCCGCGCCATCGCAGAGGAAAAAAAAGCGCTCTTTTCAGCCTTCTCTGGAAACGAAACAGCCTTGATACCCGCCGCCGGTCAATATGCCGCCCTGCTTGCCGAAAATGTTCGCGGCAAAGTTGTCCGTTGGGGCCTTGGCCTGGACGGAACGCCTGCCCGTCAGATACGCTCCTGCGGACTCCGCGGCTGGGAAATAGAGCTTGACGGCGAAACGGCGCTCTTTCCCTTACCCGGCAAACACAATCTGGACAACGCGCTTGCCGCTCTGGCGCTCGCCAGCTCGGCAGGCATTTCCGGCGCGGCGCTTCGGGCAGGGCTGGAGTCGGTAGAACCGCTGTTTGGCCGTGCCGAAATCATCGAGTTCTGGGGGGCCACGGTCGTCTGTGACTGTTACAATGCCAACCCCGAATCGATGGCCGCGGCAATTGCCCTCTGTGATGATGCCGTCTGGCCGGGAACGCGCGTCTATGTTGCCGGTTCAATGCTTGAACTTGGCGGCCAGTCGGAAGAAGCGCACCGTTTGCTGGGCGTACAGCTTGCACAGTCAAAAGCGGCGGCGGTCTTGCTTTTCGGTGCGGAAACGGCGGCGGCCGTCGACGCTGTGCAGGCGGCAGGCAAGCACGTGGTTCACACGACAGATATTGATGCCTTGCGCGCCGCTCTAAAAAAATATATCACCGGCGGAACCCTTGTGCTGCTTAAAGGAAGCAGAGGCTGTGCGCTGGAACGTGTGCTTGATTAAATACTGATGGTTAGGCCGTCCCAGGCGGGGGCGGCGCAAAACGGCGCATGATGCGCCGCCGTCCAGCGTTCGCAGTGCGCGGTAATTTCAGCGTGGCTGTGATTGTGGCAAAGATGGGTAAGATATACCGTTCGCGCTCCCGTTCGTGCGGCCGCTTCCAGCGCCTGGTCAAAACAAAAATGCGTTGCGTGCGGTTCAACCCGAAGCGCTCCAATCACAAGAACCCCAATATCCGCCGTCAGCGCATTTGTGGCGGACGGAATATCGTTTACATCGGTAATGTATGCGGCGCTCTGCCCATTTTCGCTGAACTTCCAGCCAAGCACCTCAAAAATACCATGGCGCACCGGAAGCGGCGTTATGGTAAGATTCCCTACGGAAAAAGGCTCCGCGTCCGCCGCGGTAAGTTTAAGCCGCGGTATGCCGCCGCCCTGCTGCCCGCCGCGCTTAAAAATATAGGGGAACCGTTCTTTAACCTCGTTGAGCGTGGCGGCGGCGGCATATACATTAAGCGAGGTTTGGTGCGTCAATGGGCGCACGTCGTCAAGGCCGTGAAGATGGTCGGCGTGTGCATGCGTTAGTAAAAGCGCATCAAGCTGCGTAATGCCGGCGCGCACGGCCTGGAGCCGGAATTCAGGGCCGGCATCAATAATAATGCGTTCACCAGCCGCGCCTTCCACGAGCAAAGACGCACGGTACCGCGTATCACGGCTGTCCGCGCTCCGGCAAACAGGGCAGGAACAGCCAACAACTGGAATACCGTGCGAAGTGCCAGACCCCAGAATAATGAATTTCAGATTAAATCCTAACGAAGTTCCTGCCAGGCCGTTGTGTAGTAGGTAAGCGCTTCGCCCACATCTTTTTTTAATTCCGTGTTCATAAGGTCTTCAACCTGATACATCGGCTTCATTTTGAGCAGATCGCGGGCGGGAATGTTTACCGTCGCGGGAAAGCGGAATGTATCGCAGAATTCAGCATAAATCTCTGGCCGGTGAATAAAATCAATGAATTTATGCGCCGCATCAATATTCTTTGCATCTTGAAGAATACACATGCTGTCAATATAGGCCGGCCCGCCTTCCTGCGGAATAAAAAATTCAGTATTAAGCAGCATTGCTGTATTGCCGGATATTTCTTCAAAAATGCCTTCTGGATAGCCCTGTACAACCCAAAATGATCCTGTGGCATAATTCTTGGCAAACGCCTCCGCGTCAAAACGGTGAATGTTAGGCAGCCACTGATTTTTTATCAGAGCAACTGCCTGAACAATTTCCTCTGGATTTTGCGTATTAACCGAATATCCAAGGAACTTAAGCGCATCCCCAAATACTTCCCGCGGGTCATCAAGCATCGTCACGCGGCCGGCAAGGCCGCTTTGCCCAAGCAGCGCCCAGCTTCGCTCAAATTCGGGAATCTTTTCTGTGTTTACCGTAATTCCCGCGGCCCCCCAGTAGTACGGCACTGAATAGCGCATTTCGGGGTCATAATCCGCCTGTTTAAGCACAAGCGGATCAATGTTTTTGAGATTGACAAGCCGTGAATGGTCTATCTCGCTGAGCATCCCCTGGTCAATCATGATTTTGGTATAATCACACGAAGGAAATACAATGTCAAAATCCGCGCCGCCCGCCTTGATCTTTGTGTACATTGATTCGTTTGAATCAAAGTTGTCTTCGATAACTTCAATGTTGTATTCTTGTTCGAATTTTTCAAGAACGCCTGGCGGCGTATAGTACGTCCAATTATAAATGTACAGACGCTCTTTGCTTTCGCACGAAGCCAGTACCAATGCGCCCAACAGCGCAGCCGCCGTTAAATTATTCTTTATCATAAATACCTACCAGCGATAATGGGTGAATGCTTTGTTGGCTTCTGCCATCTTGTGCGTGTCTTCTTTCTTTTTGTAGGCAGAACCTGTCGCATTGAAAGCATCAAGAAGTTCGGCGGCAAGCCGTTCATTCATGCCGTGCCCATTGCGGGCGCGCGCCGCTGTGATAATCCAGCGCATACCCAGCGCCTCGCGCCTCGTTTCGCGGATCTCGACAGGAACCTGATACGTCGCGCCGCCAACACGCCGCGATTTAACTTCAACAATGGGTTTAACATTGTCTATCGCTTTAATGAAGACTTCAAGCGGCTCTTTGTCGCTCTTCGTTTTGATGTACTCAAGCGCGCCGTGAACAATCCGAAGCGATGTTGAACGCTTGCCTTCCCACATCATACGATTAACAAATTTGGAAACCAGTATGCTGTTATATTTTGGATCGGGCAGAACGCCGCGATCAATTGATTTTTTCTTTCGTCCCATAATCTACCTCTTATGCCTTGGGGCGCTTTGCGCCATATTTTGACCGTCCTCGTTTACGGTCGGTAACACCAAGCGTATCTTTTGCGCCTCTAATAATGTGATAACGAACACCAGGCAGGTCTTTGACACGGCCGCCGCGCACAAGCACAACTGAGTGCTCCTGCAGATTGTGTCCAATACCAGGAATATAAGCGGTAACTTCAGTTCCATGCGATAACCGGACACGGGCGACCTTTCGTAGTGCCGAATTAGGTTTTTTCGGCGTAACGGTCATAACACGGGTGCAAACTCCGCGTTTCTGGGGGCAGGAATGAAGGGCAGGCGACTTTGTTTTTGACGTTACCTGGTGCCTCCCGAAACGAACTAACTGATTGATTGTAGGCATGCTTGCGCTAAACTCTCCTCGAAAAAATAATAATTAAACGAGCATATCCCTTCGCAGTGAAAACGTCAAGCTGCCGCGGCGCCCCGTTGCGGAAATCAATTTTCAGGTTTGCGGGCGTTTTTCCAAACTTTAAAGTGCTGAATACAGGTGAACACGCAGATGCTTGACGCGGGCAGAAAGCATACGGTATAAGGGGAGAATGTACAATAAAACGAGGCTGGTTCTGGCATTCCTTCTGATATTTACCGTGAATGTCTGGGGCCAGGAACCTTCAAGCAGTGCTGAAATTCCAACAACAGAAAAAATATCTATTTTTACGATATTTCATAATTTAGGCTGGAACGCACTCGATATGGTTACGTACAACTATGGAGCTAATTTTATTGGCGCAGGTTTAGGAACCGTAGTTTTTGTTAAAAGCGGCCTTGATTGGGCGATAAACCGCTATGCATACCATCATCCTGCTTTTGCGAACAGCGGCATTTTCACCATGTACTTAGGGTATGCGGTTCCTGTTGTAATGCCGCTTGCCTTTTTAACAAGCGGTATGCTGGGCAATGACACAAGAATGACGCTGACCGGTATGGCAATGGGACAAGCGGCGCTTTTGGCCGGTGTTACGCAGTCTGTATTAAAGATGATAACCGGCAGGCCGGATCCTGGTATTGTCAACGAACGGTATCACCGCCGCAATGACAGTACTGTTGATTTTAGCGGCGAGTTCAACTGGTTTACCCCTGAATTTGTTGTTGGCTGGCCAAGCGGCCATACGGCTTATGCTGTTGCATACGCGGCTGTTATCTCGGAAATGTATAAGGATCATCTGCCGGCAAAGATTGGCGCGTATTTATGGGCAACGCTTGTTGGGGTAGGTGTTGGCATCAATGTCCACTGGGCATCGGAAGTTTTTGCCGGAGCGCTTATTGGCTATGCGATTGGTAAAACAGTCGGTAAAAATTTTTCTCAGTTAGCCGGCAAAAAATACGAAGAAGAAAAGGTATCGCTTTTGGTTAATCCCGTTTTTGCCGGCGTTCACATTAAACTTCCATGATAAGCAGCCAGTACCCGTTCCGCGCGCGTTAAAGCGAAGGTTGAGATATATGCCAACGATGAAGTCAGAAATAGCAGCAGGGCAGCCCAAAACAAAACCGGCAGTTGTTCCGATGGTGAATGTTGACCGCGATAAGTGCAACAACTGCCATGCCTGTATCTCGGCCTGTCCTGTTAAGGCCTGCATTGATGGTTCCGGGTATCGTATCGACATTATTCATGAACGCTGTCTTGGCTGTGGAAGCTGCATTGTTGCCTGCCGCCGCCACGCCCGTACTGTCGCGGACGATACCGATGCTTTTTTCGAAGATATTGATAACGGCGTTCCTATTGTTGCAATGATTGCGCCTTCTGCTGTTACCGCCTTTGCCGACATATATAAACTTATTGATTATCTCAAATCAAAAGGCGTTAAAGCGGTGTTTGATGTCGCGTTTGGCGCAGAGCTTGCGTCAAAGTCCTATCTTGATTACATCGAGCGGAGGAATCCCCGTATTGTTGTTGCACAGCCCTGTGCGGCAATAGTTAGTTTTTGCGAGATTTATCATCCTGAGCTTCTTCAGTTTCTTGCGCCGGTTCACAGTCCCATGCTGCATACAGCTATCATGATAAAAGAATTTTTCCCTGAGTACAAAAACGCGCGCATTGCCGCAATAAGTCCCTGCGTTGCCAAAAAACGCGAGTTTATAGAAACAGGCTTTGTTCATTACAATATTACGATGATCAATTTAAAACAGCATCTTGAATTTCATTTTGTTGATCTTTCAAGCTGTAACGCCGTAGATTTTGACGGCCCGGTGCCGGAACGCGCAGTATCTTTTTCGTCACCTGGCGGGCTTAGAACGACGATACTGCGCGACGCTCCGCATCTTGCGCATAAAATACGCAAGATAGAAGGTGAACATACCGTTTATAAATATCTTGCTGATATACCGCAAATGCTTCTTGAACATACGGCGCCGCTGCTTGTTGACTGCCTAAGCTGCGCGGCGGGCTGCAATGGCGGCATTGGCACCGGCAACTATAACACGCCTATTGACCGCCTTGAATCAAAAGTTGAAAAGCGCATGCATCAGCATATTGAACGCAGCCGCCAGCTTGCCGAAGAACATTCCCGTCAAACAGCAAAGGCCCGTGATGATGCATTTTACTTTTATGCACACGAGCATGAAGAAGGCATCCATGCGCTTATCAACAAATATTGGAAGCCGCGGCTCTACAGGCGCAGCTACCGCGATATGAGCAGCCTTATAAGCCACTATAAAGTACCCAACGAAAAAGAGATTCAGCTTATTTATGAAAAAATGAAGAAGCGGCGTGACGTTGATTTTCTTAATTGTGCGGCGTGCGGCTATGGTTCATGCCACGGCATGGCGGAAGCCATTTTTAACGGCCTTAACAGGCCGGAAAACTGCCATCAATATCTGAGCATAGAGCTTGAAATTCGCTCCCGCCTGCTTTACGAAACGTTTGGGCGGTATCTTTCCAGCGAAATAGTTACCACGCTGCTGGAAACGCCTTCCGCCGGAGCGCTTGGCGGCAGAAAGCGCAATGTTACCGTCATGATGAGTGATCTGCGCGGCTTTACCACAATGGCGGAAACGATGGACGTACACAAAGTTGTTGCCATGCTGAATCATTATTTTAGCGTTATGTCGGAGCTTATTATTAACTACCGCGGTACGGTAATTGAATTTTTGGGAGACGGCATACTTTCTGTTTTTGGCGCGCCGGCAGAAACGCCCAATCATGCAGACGATGCAATTGCATGTGCAATTATGATGCAGAATAGTATGCAGGAAGTAAACGCCTGGAATAAACATAATAACTATCCGGTGTTGAATATGGGGGCCGGCATTAATACCGGTGAGTGTATTGTGGGAAACATCGGCTCTGAAAAAATAATGAAGTACAATGTAATTGGAGGGCATGTAAATCTTTGCGGGCGCATTGAAAGTTATACATCAGGCGGGCAAATTTACATTTCTGAGAACACCCGCGCAAATGCAAAATCTGAATTAAAAATAAATCATTATGAACACGTGCATCCCAAAGGACTGCCGGCGCCTATAACAATTTATCAGGTTGACGGCATTGGCTTTCCCTATAATCTGTCCAAGAATAACGTTCGTGAACCGCTTAAACTGCTCGACAAGCCTGTTAAAATCAGGTACCACCGTATTGCGGAAAAACACGTGGAGCGCAGCGGTGAAAACTGCCTGCTTCTTGCTATTTCGTTAAGCGAGGCGGTTATTGGCTGCAACGGCCTTGCCATCCTTGAAAACATCAAATTAACGTTGAGCGAAAGCGGCGAAGAAGTATTTGCCAAAGTAAACCGCAAAGTAAAGGATCAATGCTTCCGCGTTACTTTTACGGGGGAGCCCGGTTCTTTTTACGAGAAAGTCCTGCACAGCAGCGCTGGTTAATGCGCGGCGGACATCCATTCCACACCGGCGTGTGTCCATAGGTAATGAGCACGGACAAATACTTGACCGGAGTAAAAAAAAGGGGTAAACTCAGTCTAGAATCTCGGAGGTTTTTGTGGAAACAATAGAACAAATACAGTACTCTGATTTACATCTTACTCGCGTAGGAGACGTTCAACAGAATTCTACTGAATACATTAGATGTGTCAGTGATTCACAGAATAATCGTGCAATGCTTGCCAGTATAAACGCATATAAACAGGCGGTTGAAAAAGCTTTGGGCGAAAAACGGTGAATTTGGAAAATTTATCCTATCTTGGCTCGATGTTCTCAAGTGTTGCCGCGATAATTGGAATCGGTATAGCATGGTTTCAACTTCGCGGTATGAGAAAATCGTTGGAACACTCAAATTTAATGTCAATTTTTGAAATAGAATTTGAGCTTGGAAGAAAGAAAGAACGATATGCTATAGCACGACAACAAGTTTTACAGGTTCTTATAGGTACTCGTTATAGAAATATGGTAAAATTATATAGTAACTGGAAAGAAAAATAACACGCATCATAGAAAAAGGCACACTTTAACAATCAAAAATATTTTTACACGATATTTTGCCCCTGACTAAACTCAGAAACAAATAGGACACCCGTCCTCGTGGTAGAATGGAAAAACCAAGACCACACCGGCGTGTGTCCATAGGTAATGAGCACGGACAAATACTTGACTTTGCCGAAAGTATACAGTAGTATTAAAGTGTCCCCGTAAGTCCGCCACAAGCGGATGCCTGCTTTCATTGGGCGGGATCGCCACATGAGGAGGCGGCGTAGTAGCCTCTTCTGCCGATCCCGGTTTCGCTTTTGCGGGGCTGGGTGATTTTTTATGTGCCAATAATGGCTTTTAGTTCCTTATACGTCCATTGGTAAAGTTTGTCAATCTGCTCAAAATAACAGATAAAATGGCCATTATCCGGTCTGTTTTTCAATTCCCCGGCAATTTTTGCCTTGACGCTTCCCGGCCTTAAATCCGATAGGGAGCATTTATGGGTAGCATACCCCAAAAGCCATTGATAGGGAAGATATTTTGGGGGGCATATCGCTTGACTTTTCCTGATTTGTTGACGATAATGAAGTGCTGGGTTGCGTTGGCTTCGGTGGGCTTCCATTGTCGCCGGTGTTGCTTGGTGCACCGTCGGACGAGTCTGGTGGTGCTGGCGGGTTTTCTCTGCCCGTCTTGCTATCTCCGCCTCCCCCGTGTGTGTCTAGATATTGACGGAAATTGAGTCCGTCCAGAAGTGCTAGTTGCTCCGGGGTCAGGCTCTTTTTAACGTATACAAATTCAGAGTTATTTGCGCTTCTTTCATGACCAAATGCCGTAGATATAGCGTTTACTTCTAGGTTTTTCTCTACTTTCTTAACGTCAACACCTACGGCGGCAAGATTGTTATTGACTTTAACATCAACAAA
>JAITHM010000090.1 GCA_031279965.1 Spirochaetaceae bacterium | reverse complement strand
GTGTGTGTGTGTGTGTGTGTGTGTGTGTGTGTGTGTGTGTGTTCGGCAGCTCGCCGGCTAAACTTGAGGGAAATTGTGCTGTGTTGTTCTTCCACGGTTCACCGCCTGTTTTCATACTGAAAGTAGGGTAACACAGGGCGGGAGAAAACGTCAAGTCCTGAAATAGGTTGGCAGAAAAGTTCGACGGCAAGAGCCATTGAATGTAGGAGACTCGTTCAGAGGAATCATTGACAAGTATAAAGTTTTCTTCTAAATTTGTAGATAATTGGGTTGGAGGGGTTGTTTTTATGAAGAATTTGTTCACAAAGACATTGTGTATAATATTTCTGATGACAAGCAGCGCGATTTTCGCGCAAATTAACGCTGATACTGCTGAAGTTGAACTGTATTTAACGCGCGCAAATCAGTATAAAATGCAAAATGACTTAAACAGCGCTTTTAATATGTATAACACAATTCTTACTAAAGACCCAACGAATGTCCGCGCTTTAAATGGGCGGGGAGCCATCTATCAAAAGCGCGGCGAGTATCTTAAGGCAAAGGCCGATTTTCAATTTGCGCTATCAATTAACCCGGCAATTGGGGAAACAAAACATAATCTGGAAAGCATTAATCAGCAATTAAAATCTATGTCGGGCTTTACAGAACCGGCAAGCGGCATCGAATACAAAGATGCTGCACGGTATCTTGGTACCACAGAGTTTACTGTTGTTGGAACTGTTGTAAACAATAATGTTCCCGAAAATTACAAGCCGCCGCCCACGAACGATGTCGTATCGCTTTATGATAGAACGGTTGCCGAAGAAATTTCACAACCTTCGCTCTACGACAGATCGATCGCAGCCTCGCCAGGTTCACCAGTTAAGGCCTCGACAGCCTACACGCGCACTCCGCCGCCGAAACCGCAGGTTCAACTCCTGCCGTCTCAGGTACAGTCGTCTCCGTCGCAGCTCCACTACACGCCGAATCATCTGCGCCAACCTTCAGACCGTCTGCCGCCAGTTACCGGTTCGGTACCGCAGCTGCCAAAAAACACGATACAGAATACCGTGCCGGGTACCGGACTACAGTCTCTCCGGCTTGACGCGCCGGCAGGAGTGTCGGGAAGTTTAAGTCTTGCACAGCAGCCGGCCGGTTATTATGAACGCGCAATACTTGCCTACACTGACGTAATTCTGCGAAATCCAGGGTTTTCGATTGCGTATAACAATCGCGGAGTAGCTTATGCACGGCTTGGTGATTATACCCGGGCGCTGGCAGATTTTACCCAGGCATTAGTTCTCAATCCGTATTATTACGATGCTCAGGCAAACCGGGAACAGATAAAATCTGTGCTTACAAAACGCTGATACGATAAAACTCACGCTAAGCCAATTTTTCGCATTACGTTTGTCATAAAAAACGTTATAAAAAACTTAGGTACAAGCAGCATGCCTTTTCAGCCTGTTTATAGAGCGGAGATATCGAGATGAGCATGAAGCAATGGGTTTTATTAATGGCGGCGCTGTTCTGTGGTTTTTATGGATGTTTAAGTCTTCAACTCAAAGGACGTTTTGAGCCGGGATTCTGGCACGGCGAAGCGGTAGGACGCTTTGGAATGGTAGCCGTTTCTGTTGAAACAGATGCGGTTTCGATCATAAATATTGAAATCATCGAAGACCATGAAGATGAATTTATTGGCGGCGAGGCAATGCGGGAACTGCTTGAACTTGTGCTGGAGGAGGATTCAACAAATATTGATGTGATAAGCGGTGCGACAGTTTCTAGCAATGCGTTTCTTGATGCTGTTGATAACGCACTACAAAAAGCGCACCGGAAATGACTGCGCCCGTTCCCAAAGCTGTTTTGCGTCGTATTTTATGAAAATATATGGAAATTTTTCTGTGAATATCCGATAATAAACTATGATGCGGATATGGAAATACATAGTATTGCTGGCTCTTTCAACAGCACTTTGGGGCCAGGAACAGGAAAATAATCTGAAGGCGACGATCGCACTTCGTAATAATGAGTATTTTCAGGAATGCCTGAAACAGCGAAGCCTTGCCCGTTATGCACTTGAAGAAGGAGAATACGATAAATCCGCGTGGCATTCTTCCGAAGCGGAACGGTTTGCGAAACTTTCTGATGAATATATTTCACGGCGACTGCTTTTGATGCGGGTAAGCCGCGAAATTCAGGCGGCAGCTGACCGGCTTGCATGGGCACGCGCATGTGAAGCAGAAACGTATTTCCCCACCCAGCTTAAAAATGCCGAGGTTCATTACAGCATCGCTCTTGACTTGCGTACCGACAATGATCTTGCCGGCGCGCTTGAAAATGCTCTTGCGGTACAGCGCGACTTAGCCGCAGTTGCTGAACCGCCAAAACGCGATACCAAAGGCGAAATGATTATTCCAGAGGATTTGCCGAAGAAGCCCAATCAATATACGGTACGTCCGTGGGATCGTTTTGGTGATTGTTTTTGGAATATTGCCGCTCGTTTTTACGGCAACCCTCGTCTTTGGCCTGCACTCTACGAGGCAAACAAACAGAAACTCCCCGACATTGATAACCCCAATTTGATTGACGTGGGAACAGTTATCGAGATTCCTGAAATTGGCACAGAAAAACGCACGGGTATGTATGACACAGGCAAACCATATCATTCAAGATGACTCCCGGCAAGAGAACTTATCTTCTTAAGCTTGGCGAACTTACCTTAAAACGAGGAAACAAACATGTTTTTGAAAAAATACTCGTGCGTAATTTATCGGCAATGCTTAAGGGATCCGCCGCGCAAACCATAACGCACGATGGACGTTTTTTCATTCGATGTACCGGGGAAGTTTCCCAGCGTGTTGAAGATACGCTTAACCATCTTCCAGGGATAACCGGATGGGCAAAAGTATGCGAAGTTGAAAAATCTGTCAATGCAGTGATTGAGGCTTGCGTGAAAGAAGCACAGCTCTGTGTGGAGGGCGGCAGCCGGTCATTCAAACTAGAAACCCGCCGGACAGATAAAAGCTTCCCGCTGCGATCCTATGAATTAAATTGCATGGCAGGAAATGCGATATGCGAAGCCTTGCCAGATTTTCGTGTTGATGTTCATAAGCCCGATGCGATAATTCGTGTTGAAATTCGAGAACGTGCCTACATCTATGGCGCTGAAAAAAAAGGACTTCGTGGTTTGCCTGTTGGTACTGCCGGACGCGGTCTGCTGCTCCTTTCAGGCGGCATTGATTCTCCTGTTGCCGGCTTTCTGATGGCGCTGCGGGGAATGAGTCTGGCAGCCGTTTATTTTCATTCATATCCGTATACGTCCGATGATGCAAAACAAAAAGTGATAGATCTTGCAGCGCTGCTTCGAAGCTATACTCTTGGATTAAAGCTTTGCGTAATAAGTTTTACCGCCGTTCAGCAACGCATAAAAGAGTACGCGCCTGAGGAATGGTCAACTGTATTGCTGCGTATGGCAATGATGGAGTGTGCATCCTCCGTGGCACATTATCATAAATGCAAATGTCTTATTACCGGAGAAAGCCTTGGGCAAGTTGCAAGTCAGACGATAGAGAATCTAACGTGTTCAGAAAGCCGCGCACAACTTCCTGTATTTCGGCCTCTTATCGGCTTTGACAAAGAGGCCATTACGAAAAAGGCTGTCGAAATAGGCAGTTTCCCTATTTCGATACGCCCTTACGATGATTGTTGCGCTCTTTTTAGTCCAGCCCATCCTGTGCTTCGGGGCAATACCAGCACGGCGGCGCAGCTTTATTCAGAACTTGAGCTTGATGAGATCTTACACGATGCGCTTCAAACTCGCGAATATTATTAATAAAGACATGCTGCTCCCGCATAAGCCAACAGGCTATTCCATCCCGATTTCTTCTGTCTCGCCGCTTACAGGAAGCTGCTCGCCAGAAACAACAAACGCCGCCTGAGCACGTTCTGCTTCTTCTGCTTCTTCAAGCCGGCGGCGTTCAAGGATTCCCTGCATATATAAATCGAGATCTTCGCTTTCGGCATCAAAGAGCTTAATATCATGGTAGCGCTTCATGCCGGTACCTGCCGGTATTGGATGACCAATGATGATATTCTCTTTAAGGCCACGCAGATAATCGGTTGAGCCGGCAATTGCCGCATTGGTAAGCACCCGTGTTGTTTCCTGGAAACTCGCCGCCGACAAAAAGCTGTCAATGTTAAGGCTTGCTTTGGTAATGCCCTGAAACACAGGCCGCCCGACAGAAGGCTGGCCGCCTTCTGCTAGTACACGTTCATTTTCTTCATGGAAACGATATTTATCTACCATTTGTCCAAAGATAAATTTGGTATCGCCCACCGCGACAATTTCTACCTTACGCATCATTTGGCGGATAATAACACCAATATGTTTATCGTTAATTGAGACACCCTGGAGCCGGTAAACTTTTTGAATTTCGTCCATAAGATAGCGTTGAAGCCGGCTTTCACCAAGAATATGGAGAACTTCGTGGGGGCTTGCTGCACCTTCGCACAGCGGCTCGCCTGCTTCTACAGTATCGCCATCCCGAATTAACAACCGCTTGGTCGTTGGTATCAGGTGCTTGTATTCGCGGCCAAGATCATCCTGAATCATTACCACACGCTTGCCCTTTACAATGGGTTTGAATATCACTTTGCCGGAAATCTGGGCAAGCACCGCGGGGCTTTTGGGCTTTCGTGCCTCGAACAGCTCGCTTACCCGGGGAAGGCCGGAGGTAATATCCAGCGCCTTGGCAGATTCACGCAGTGTTTTAGCGATAGATCGCCCCGCCTGAATCTTCTCGCCTTCGTCCACCAGAATATATGCGCCGCCGGGAAGCGGGTAAGAAACCAGCTCGTTGCCTGCGTCATCGGCAATGATGATGCGCGGCTGTTTTGATTCGAGCTGAAAATCAGCTATGCGCTTTTCACGATTGCCTGTTTCTTCATCAATTTCTTCTTTAAGTGTGGAACCTTCGACAATATCTTCAAACTTGATGATGCCGGAAGCTTCGGCAATAATTGGATCGCTGAATGGATCGAATGTAGCAAGAGCTTTATCCGCTTCCACAATATCACCTTGCTTTACAACAAGTTCTGAACCATTGCGAATTTCGATTTTTTGTTCCTGTCCAATAAGGTAGAGCGTCTTGCCCACAATCATTGTGTATGCATTATCGCTGGCAAGTATTTCTTTGGCACCGTGTTTGACAACCGGAGCGCCTTTTGCAACTCGTTTCCCGTCCTCTATAAGGAAAGAATCTTTTGGTTCAAGCTTAATTTCATTCATCACACGATTCACAATAGCGTACCCCTTACGGGTAAAAAGCCAATGCCCATTCGGAAGTTCAACATGAGTGCCGTTTACTTCACGAATGTAAACCGGATATTTAAGGCTCGTGCGGTTCTCCTCGCTAATTTTCGTTGCCGCGCCACCAATGTGGAATGTCCGCATCGTAAGCTGAGTGCCCGGCTGGCCGATGGATTGTGCTGCTATTGTGCCCACAGCTTCACCAATGTCCACACTGCGGTTGGTTGCCAGATTGCGGCCATAACAGCGGCGGCAGACGCCGTGTTTTGCCTCACAGGTAAGTACAGTGCGTATTGTAACCTGTTCAATGCCTGCCTCTTCGATCTCGTGGGCGATCTCTTCGCTGATTTCTTCGTTTATGTCGATGATAAGCTCGCCTGTAATCGGGTGCTTTATCTGCTGCTGGGTGTAGCGCCCCACGATACGCTCGCTAAGGTGTTCGGTAATTTCCTCACCGTCCTTAATTGCCGAATAGGCAATGCCGTTTATCGTACCGCAGTCGTCCTCATTGACCACCATATCTTGTGCAATGTCGACGAGGCGGCGGGTAAGGTAGCCGGCTTCGGCAGTTTTAAGCGCCGTATCGGCAAGACCTTTGCGCGCACCATTTGTCGAAATAAAAAATTCAATGACGGAAAGGCCTTCCTTAAAGTTTGAGCGTATTGCCAGGTCGATGATTTCACCGGAAGGCTTGGCCATAAGACCGCGCATACCCGCAAGCTGACGAATCTGGTTTTTGCTTCCTCGCGCACCTGAGTTTGCCATCATGTATATCGAGTTAAAGCCGTCGCGGTCGGCTTCCAGCGTCTTCATCATGATGCTGGTAAGATCTTCGTTAGTCTTATTCCACACATCAACAACGCGATCATGGCGTTCCTGCGCGGTAATATGCCCTTGCCGCCATTGTTTTTGAATACTTTCAACATCGCGGTTTGCTTTGTCTATCATTTCACTTTTTTCTTTGGGAACCACAATATCGTCCACGCCTATCGTCGCGCCAAAGAGCGTAGCGTATTTGTAACCGGTGGCTTTTATCGCATCGAGCATCTGCACGGTAGTCCATTGTCCTTTTTCGTTAAACACATGCTCAATGAGATTACGGATTTCCTTATCTTTAAGTTCATAATTGATGAAAGGAATATCCTCTGGAAGCTGTTCGTTAAATACAAGCCGGCCTGCTGTAGTTTCGATATAACCGTCTTTGTCTGTCTTTACCGTATGACCGGCGCGATCCCATACCATTGTTTTTGTAGGTTTGGCGCGAATTTTTGCTTCCCAGTCAAGCGCTCTGCCGCCGCTGGGCGTACGCGTCTCAAGTGCCATCAAGATTTCGTTAAAATTGTTAAACTTGGGCAACCATCCATCAGGGGCTTTCTTACTGTCAAGACCAGGCCGCGCTGCCCCCGGCTTTATTCGTGTAAGATAATTTATACCCAGAACCATATCTTGCGATGGGAACACGACGGTTTGCCCATTGGCCGGATTTAGCAAATTTTTTGCCGAGAGCATCAGCGTCCAGCACTCCATCTGAGCGGCCTGGGTCAGCGGGATATGCACTGCCATCTGGTCACCGTCAAAGTCGGCATTAAACGCATGGCAAACCAGCGGATGAAGCTTAATTGCTTTGCCTTCGACAAGCACCGGCTCAAACGCCTGAATTCCAAGGCGGTGCAGGGTTGGTGCACGGTTGAGCAGCACAGGATGTTCGCGGACAACCTCGTCTAGTATCGCAAAAACTTCCGGCTTTTCCTGTTCAACATGCATTTTTGCTTTTTTAATGTTGAAAACAACATTTTTATCAACGAGTTTCTTCATAATAAAGGGCTTGAAAAGCTCAAGCGCCATCTTTGTGGGAAGTCCGCACTGCCACATTTTGAGTTCCGGCCCTACCGTGATGACGCTGCGCCCCGAATAGTCAACGCGCTTGCCAAGAAGATTTTGCCGGAAACGCCCCTGCTTGCCCTTGAGCATATCAGAAATAGACTTAAGCGGTCTGTTCGATGCGCCTTTTACCGCACGTTTCTTTTTGGAGTTGTCAAAAAGCGCGTCTACCGCTTCTTGGAGCATGCGTTTTTCGTTACGGATGATAATATCCGGTGCATTTAACGCGATAAGGCGTTTTAAGCGGTTGTTCCGGTTGATCACCCGCCGGTAAAGATCATTGAGGTCGGAAGTGGCAAAACGGCCGCCATCAAGCTGAACCATAGGACGCAGTTCCGGCGGAATCACCGGTATTACATCGAGTATCATCCATTCCGGTTTATTTTCCGAATTCCGGAAACTCTCTACAATTTCAATACGTTTGAGGAGCCGTTTATCGCTTTTAATGCCTTTTTCTATCATTTTTTGACGGAGTTCTGCCGCCATTTCGTCAAGATTAAGGCTTTGCAACAACGATCGGATCGCTTCCGCGCCCATGCCGGCGGTAAAATTGCCGCCAAAACGCTCCTGAGCATCGTACCATTCTTCTTCAGTAAGCAGATCACCTTTTTTCATGTCGGTGTCACCCGGATCAAGCACGATATATTTCTCGTAATAAAGAATAGAACGAAGCTGATTCATAGGAATATCGAGCAAAAGCCCCATGCGGCTTGGCACGGAGCGGTAATACCAGATATGCGAAACAGGCGCGGCAAGTTCAATATGTCCCATCCGCTCGCGGCGCACTTTGAAGTGTGTTACCTCGACTCCGCAACGATCACAAATAACGCCTTTATAGCGAATCGACTTAAATTTTCCGCAATAACATTCCCATTCTTTGGTGGTTCCGAAAATACGCTCGCAAAACAGTCCGTCTTTTTCCGGGCGCAAAGATCTATAATTGATAGTTTCGGGCTTTTTAACTTCGCCGTATGACCATTGCCTAATCATATCTGGCGATGCCAATCTGATCATAATTGAATCGAAATCTTGAATATCTCTCATAACGCTCCTATCTCTCCCCATGCGGCAAAATTAAGCCGCAGTATAGCATGAGTAAGCAAGTATAGGGCATGTATTAAATTTGTTCAAGCGGTCTAAAAAAGGGTGATCGACGGGACTCGAACCCGCAACATCCAGATCCACAATCTGGGGCTCTAACCATTGAACTACGATCACCACGTATTCATAGTATGGGGAAGTTTTTTTTTCGCGTCAAGCGGCAGATTTGCATGAAACAAACTACCGCCTGACGTTTATTGCATATAGTAAATCTGGAAGTCGCCAGACCATGTTTTTGAGCCAATTGTAATAAGAACTGTAACTGTATGCTGCCCTGCAAGAACACCCCCCGGAATACTAAAGCTCGCAGACTTCTTGTCCGAAGCAACACTAGGGGACACAGCCGTTGAATCAACTTTAATCTGCCATGTCGCACTGGTAAAGTTGGCGGTGGTAGAATTCACGATTACATTTATAGTTCCCGAGGATTGAACAATCACAGGGTTGGTGGGCAGTGTAAACGAGAGAACAGGAACAACCAGATTCGCATCAAGCGAACAGTCAACATCAAGGCCGTTATAGTAAATCTTACCTGTTGCATCAATTAACCACTCTCTAACTGCTCCTGGCGCTCCCCCAGTAACTGGCTGCGGTGTTATCCAAAATTTATTGTGGTAGGTACTTATATTACTGCCATAAAGCACCTGCCTGGTTCCTGAGGTAGGATAGCTCTGCGGTGTAATCCTTGCAAGAGGATTACTTGCTGAGGTAAATGTGCTATCAAGATAAATACATCCGTAAACATCGTTGTTATTATTTGTGTCAACCTGTGCCGGTCCCTTCATTACAAATCCATTGGTTGCAAGCGAATATACGCCGCCGCCATACCTGTTTGCAGTATTATTTACTATGCCACCAGCGGTGTTCAGATTAAATGTTCCACTACCATTTACATATACGCCGCCGCCGTCAAAAGCAGCAACGTTATATGTTATAGAGCCGCCATTCATATTGAAGGTTCCTGCCGAGACTGCCACACCAGCGCCATTCCCGCCGAAAGACGAGTTCTTCGTAATGGAACCAGCTGTAAAGTTAAGAATTGCTGAACTTCCATCCACAAGAACAGCGCCCTGTGTGATGCTGTTTATTTGTGTAATTTGACCGTCATTGATAGTGCAGGTTCCTGCTGAAACTAATATTCCTCCCGGCGATGTCGGCACTGAAATATTGTCATTATTTTGCACGACCGCATTTGAACCCAACGTAAGGCTGCCGCTGACGCCTGTCAGCACTACAAGGGGCGCGGTTGAGGTAAGTCCACTGTTAGATGCAGTGAGGAGATTATTATTTGATATCGCACTCCATATCGCGCCGCCATCCAGCACGATATTCTCAAGTGTAAGGCTGCCGGCAGTAATTGTAAGCAGGCTTGAAGATGTTGCAGTTTCGCGTTGAATTGTAAGTCTTGATGGTGCTGCAGATGTAAGTTTTGCTTGTGTTCCATTACGAGAGAATGTTGGAGAGGAATGCATTTTTATATTTTTCTGGAGTTCTAATGTATCAGTACCGCTGGTGGCTGTTACAGCTCCCAATGCATCATTTAATGTTTGGAAGTACTTATAGCTAGCATCCACAAATATTAGTTTAACTTCCGGACCATAAAGCACACCTTGGTCATTATCCAAATCCAATCTTACCATAGTCGGCTTTGCTTGGCCACTGGCATCGGGAGGAGGAGGGACTACAGTGAATCTATTACAGACGCTTTGTTCGAATGTGCCGCCTGATCCTGGTATTCTCTTGATCAGCACACGTCCTTCGGTATAATCATAAGGAATAATAGTTGCAGAGAAATCATAGGAACCAGAAAGGGAAAAATTGATAAAATTAGTGCTGCTCAGATGTACCCCGCCCTTATCGAAATTGGCATCCCCGTACATATTTAAAGTGCCATTTTGAGTAATGCCGACAGGAACAGGATCTGTAGGGTTATAGCCAGAAATACCACTTGCAAGAGCAGCAGCAGCATCGTAAGTAACGCCGCCGTACGCTTTCAAAGCACCGCCGTTATCAATCTGGACAGCAGGACTAGTGTTAAGATAAAATTTCAAATGCTCACCTACCCCATTCACCGAGCTTCCGAAACTAAGCTCTGATCCAGTTCCAACGACAATGTACGGTTCAGCTGAGGCTACAGCATTTGTGTCTACAAAAGACCAGTCTGAACCAGCCTCGGTATTGAGCGTAAGATTTCCGCCATCAAGCTTAAAGAACGGTTTAGTCCATCCCGAACCACGACCTATGTTTAGGCTATGAGAGTCCGCACAGTTAATAACAATGTGGGGCGCACTTGAAGGAATTACAAGCGGTTCGGTATGCGATGTACCATTGAAGAAGCTGCCGCTTCCATCGGCGTTCACTATTAGATCAACCCACACTATAATATTTTGCGGAGTGTCGCGGGTTATGGCCTCTTCCAGCGCCTCTTCCAGCGATGGATATTGGCCTTTCATAATTTTATAGGCAAGACCGGAGGGCTCGATAAGTGTCACAATACCAGAAATCTCAAACCCTCCTGTTATTACAGGTACAGGGGCAGCATTAAATTCCTGCATAGTAAATTGAATATATGAAGCACCTGCAGGACCTTCTATAAGCGGATTTGAAGCATCTAAAAGCGGATCGCTGTTAAGTTCAACAACGTCAAGCGAGTAACCATAATCCGGGGAATTGTAAATATACACAGGGTATCCTATTTCTGCCCCTGCATAATTTTCATAAACATTTCCGTCCGACCCTTCTGATTTAAAAGAGAAGGAACCGTTGTTTACGCCAGTATTATCAACAGTAAGCGGGGAAAGCAAATTAATAGATCCACCAGGATCTGCCTGATTGCCGGTAATAAGCCCTACATCAATTTCAACAACTTCATCTGCTCCGGGCGGGGTGGTTGAGATAACACTGTAGGGGCCGCGGATTCTATTAAAAACCCGCCCGTTCGTGTCAGTAACGGAAAGTTTCGCCCAGAACTGTGCGGCAGACTCTGTTGGAAGGCCAGACCAGTCTTCCGTCCTCCATGTTGTATTATAGGCTGGGGCTGTATTTATGCGCGTATCACTCTGCCAGGGAACCGAAGCATTGGGATCTGAGGGCGTGTCTTGCCGCTCTGGACGCGGCAGTTTGTTTGACTCGTTGCAATTTTCATCATCATAAAATTCAAGCTTCATCTGCTGAAGCGGCACCTGCGGGGAACTTTGAATTTTTACATTGGCTGCAAGGCGTTTAAAGGGGCGAAAGTCAACGGTTGCGTCAAAAGCAACTTTGTATGTGGTTGTTTGGTCTTTAGAAATCACTATTACTTTTGTTATTAAAACATAGGAATCATTGTTGGCAAGACAAAGCTTGAAAAAATAGGTGCCCGACATAAGCGTAGTCGTACCTTTTTGAACAGGGTCGCCGTTTGCGTTTGTCAAACTGGGCGTTGCAGGCCAGGGATCAAGCTCAAAACTCTCTGTATTTTCGGCCTGGCTGCTGCGTATGTGCAGGTAGCTTTTTCCAGGAGCAACTTTTTCGTCTGGATACGTGATTTCCCACGCGAATGTACCTGGCCCTTTGCTTGTAGGGCCATTACGGATAATTTCGTTTGCTTCGTCAACAAACTGTTTAAATGATGGATTATACAGCGCATCACACGAAAAAATCCCCAGGCAGAGCAGCCCGGTTAAAATAAAACCTGTCTTTGAGCAAAAGTCTTTCATGATTCACACTCAATATAACATTAACCAGTTTTTGAGTCAAGCTACTCAGGGCGCGCGCACTATGTTTTTCCCGCATGGCCTTTCCCGTCTCGGGGCGGGGGGGGGATTGGGCCGGAAAAAAAAAGTTTGCGGGGGGGGTTGAGGGGGCACCGGTGTGGGGGGCGGGGTATGTGGGGCCCCCCCGTTGGGGGGGGGCGGCCCCCCCCCCCCCAAGGGGTGGGCCCCGGGCTATTTCCCCCCCGCCCCACCCCACCGAGCACAGGCGCGCGAGCTGGCGGACGAGTCACGCCGGATTTCTGATTTCGGGGGGAGGGCCGGGGGCGGATTGACGCGGCGGCGAGAGTGTGCCACACACGGCCCGCCGCACGAGGCGGCGGGAGTTAGGAGTGTTCGTGTTAAATAACCCTGCGGGTTATTTAACACAGAACGCGGGGGCGAGGCCGCCCGCCGAACTCGCATTGGAGTTGTAGGCATATCCGGAGTAGTTGACA